>NZ_DBHKXY010000027.1:0-10851 GCF_057315495.1 Eikenella sp. | reverse complement strand
AATGGTGCCAACGTTTACGTGCGGTTTGCTACGTTCAAATTTTTCCTTAGCCATGAGCTAATTCCTTTTCATATAAAGATCGATTAAAAGAACAAAGGCTACCTGAAAATTAGCTTCATCACCTGAAATGGTTTTCAGGTAGCCTGTAAACAGCTGCCCATCTCAAGGACAGCCTAGATTGCAAAGTTAACCTTTGCGGTCTGCTACTACTTTTTCTGCCACATGAGCCGGAGCTTCTGCGTATTTCTTGAACTCCATGGTGTAGGTGGCACGACCCTGGGTAGCGGAACGCAGGTCGGTTGAGTAACCGAACATTTCGGCCAGCGGCACTTCGGCACGAACTTTCTTGCCACCAATACCGTCGTCATCCATACCCAATACGATGCCGCGGCGACGGTTCAAGTCGCCCATTACATCGCCCATGTATTCTTCCGGAGTTTCCACTTCTACAGCCATAATCGGCTCCAGCAGCACCGGAGAGGCTTTACGCATACCGTCTTTGAATGCCATAGAAGCGGCCAATTCAAACGCGATTTGCGAAGAGTCCACATCGTGGTAAGAACCGAAAGTCAGACGAACGCGGACGTCTACCACCGGATAACCGGCTACGATACCGTTTTGCAGGGTGTCGCGGATACCTTTATCGACAGAAGGAATGAATTCGCGAGGAATCACACCACCTTTAATTTCATCGATAAATTCGTAACCTTCACCACCCGGCTCCATCGGTTCCATTTTGATCACAACGTGACCATACTGACCTTTACCGCCAGACTGTTTAACGTGTTTAGCTTCGGATTCCACTTCTTTGCGGATGGTTTCACGGTAGGCTACCTGCGGTGCTCCCACATTAGCTTCCACACCAAACTCACGCTTCATACGGTCCACGATAATTTCCAAGTGCAGCTCGCCCATACCGGAAATAATGGTTTGGCCAGATTCTTCATCAGTGCGCACACGGAAAGATGGGTCTTCTTTAGCCAAACGGTTCAGGGCAATACCCATTTTCTCTTGGTCGGCCTTAGTTTTCGGCTCAACAGCAATGTGGATTACCGGCTCGGGGAATTCCATGCGCTCCAAGATAATCGGGGCATTTTCTGCACACAGAGTTTCACCAGTGGTTACATCTTTCAAACCGATGGCAGCAGCGATGTCACCAGCGCGTACCTCTTCAATCTCAGTACGATCAGCGGCTGTCATCTGCACCAAACGACCGATACGCTCACGAGTACCTTTAACAGAGTTCAACACAGTGTCGCCAGATTTCACCACACCAGAGTAAACACGGATAAAGGTCAGCTGACCGACGTATTTATCATTCAACATCTTGAAAGCCAAAGCGGAGAATTTCTCGTCATCGCTGGCTTGGCGGCTGTCGGCTTCTTCGGTATCAGGGTTAACACCTTGAACCGGAGGAATATCAGTCGGAGCAGGCAACAGTTCAACCACGGCATCCAACATGCGCTGAACACCTTTATTTTTAAATGCAGAACCGCACAACATCGGCTGGATTTCACCGGCCAACGTACGCTGACGCAGCGCGCCAACGATTTCTTCTTCAGACAGCTCTTCACCACCCAAGTATTTGTCCATCAGCTCTTCGCTGGCTTCGGCGGCGGATTCGATCATATTCTGACGCCATTCTTCGGCAGTCGCAACCAAATCAGCCGGGATATCGCCATATTCGAAAGTTACGCCTTTGTCGGCTTCATTCCAAATAATGGCTTTCATCTTCAGCAAGTCCACCACGCCTTCGAATTTATCCTCGGTACCAACCGGAATCACGATCGGCACAGGATTGGCGCGCAGACGGGTTTTCATCTGCTCAACCACGCGGAAGAAGTTGGCACCTTGACGGTCCATTTTGTTTACAAATGCCAAACGCGGAACTTGGTATTTATTGGCTTGGCGCCACACAGTTTCAGACTGAGGCTGAACACCACCTACCGCACAGTAAACCATTACTGCGCCGTCCAATACACGCATAGAACGCTCCACCTCTACGGTGAAGTCAACGTGTCCGGGGGTATCAATGATGTTGAAGCGGTGCTCGGGGAACTGCTTCGCCATACCAGACCAATAGGAAGTTACGGCAGCAGAGGTAATGGTGATACCACGCTCTTGCTCTTGTTCCATGTAGTCGGTAGTAGCCGCACCGTCATGCACCTCACCCAGTTTGTGGGTCAGGCCGGTGTAGAACAGAATACGTTCGGTAGTGGTAGTTTTACCCGCGTCAATGTGGGCAGAAATACCGATATTACGGTACAAATTAATCGGGGTTTTACGAGCCATTTCAATCGCCTTTCAAAATTAGAAGCGGAAGTGAGAGAAGGCTTTATTGGCTTCAGCCATGCGGTGTACTTCTTCACGTTTCTTCATGGCGCCGCCACGGCCTTCGGCTGCATCAATCAGCTCGCCGGCCAAGCGCAAATCCATAGATTTTTCGCCACGTTTGCGGGCTGCGTCGCGCACCCAGCGCATTGCCAAGGCCAAACGGCGGGAAGGACGAACCTCAACAGGAACCTGGTAGTTGGCACCACCAACACGGCGGCTTTTCACTTCCACGATGGGTTTGGCATTATCGATGGCTTCGTTGAACACTTCGATTGCTTCTTTGCCCTGTACTTTCTTGGCAATTTGCTCCAGCGCGCCATACACGATGCGCTCGGCAACCGATTTCTTACCGTCAACCATCAAGACATTCATAAACTTGGTCAGTTCAACGCTACCGAACTTCGGATCCGGCAATACGTCGCGCTTGGGGACTTCTCTACGTCTTGGCATTTCAATTTCCTTTAATCTATTCAGCTGGGATGATTCCCGCGAATGCCCATTGGGGAGCATTCACTTACTCGGCCGGCTTATATCAGCAATAACGGCCGACGTGCCTATATTAAAAAATTATTTCGGGCGTTTAGCACCGTATTTGGAGCGTGCCTGTTTGCGATCTTTCACGCCGGCAGTATCCAAAGAACCACGAACAGTGTGGTAGCGCACACCCGGCAAGTCTTTCACACGACCGCCGCGGATCAGCACCACGCTGTGCTCTTGCAAGTTGTGGCCTTCACCGCCGATATATGAAATCACTTCAAATCCGTTGGTTAGGCGCACTTTGCACACTTTACGCAAAGCGGAGTTCGGTTTTTTCGGAGTAGTGGTGTACACACGAGTGCATACGCCGCGTTTTTGCGGGCAGGCTTCCAGTGCGGGCACCTTGTTTACGTACTCGGGCTTTTTGCGGCCCTTGCGTACTAACTGGTTAATAGTTGGCATATTTTCTCGTCCTGTTGAGTTAAATATTTGCCGACACCATGCCGGCAAGAGCGGAATTATAGTTCTTTTGCAAGCAGCGGGTCAATGGCAGTAGCGGAATATACCTTAGCTTTTCGTGGTTTACGGTCGGAGCTGTTGTTTTCTGCACAGAAGCAAAGAAGTCTCTCCCATCAGCCAACCAAACAACGAGGCTACCTGAAACTGTCCTAGCCTGTTTTCAGGTAGCCTCTTAATGGCTATATATAAAGCATCTGCTTTTAGCTTGGCCGAGTCTCTGCCTCTAGCAGAAACCCAGCTATAGCTTTCAGGTAGCCTTTACTTTATCGCATTGCGGATCACACCCATAATGCTGCGGGTGATGCTGCGGGTGATTTGTTTGTTCACCTGACTACCGAGCGAATCAGCCAAATCGTAGCCCAAGCCTTGGTTGGCGCGTTTGCGGCTGCCGAATAGGCCGCCGAGGAAGCCGTCCAGCACGCCGCCTTTGTTGCTTTCAGCTTTTTGGGCAGACGCGGTGGCGGTGTTTTGCACCTTAGCTTCAGCCTCGGCCTGAGCGGCGGCAGCCCGTTCCTGCTCCAGCTGCTGCAGGGCTTCATAGGCGGAGAAGTTATCCACCGCGTCTTTGTAGTGGCGGTAAAGGATGTCGTTTTGGAAACGGCTGTCGCGTTCGGCGGCGGCAAGCGGAGCGAGCTGGGATTGCGGCGGCAGTACGAAGGCGCGCTCCACGATGCCGGGCATGCCCTTTTCATCCAAGAAAGACACCAGCGCCTCGCCCACTCCCAATTCGGTAATCGCCTGCGCCACATCCAGATTAGGATTGCTGCGGAAGGTTTCGGCAGCGGCGCGCACGGCTTTTTGATCGCGTGGGGTAAAGGCGCGCAGGGCGTGCTGCACTCGATTACCGAGCTGGCCGAGCACGGTGTCGGGCAAATCAAGCGGATTTTGGGTAACGAAATACACACCCACACCTTTGGAGCGAATCAGACGCACCACTTGTTCCACCTGCTTGAGCAGGGTATCGGCGGCGTTATCGAACAACAAATGCGCCTCATCGAAGAACATAACGAATTTGGGTTTATCCAAATCGCCGGCTTCGGGCAGGGTTTCAAACAGTTCAGCCAAAAACCACAGCAGGAACGCGCTATAGAGCCGCGGCGAACGCATCAGTTTTTCGGCATTCAGGATATTGATGACGCCTTGCCCGCCTTCGGTTTGCAGCCAGTCTTGCAGATTGAGCTCCGGCTCGCCAAAAAACACATCGCCGCCCTCGCTTTCCAGCTGCAACAGCTGGCGCTGAATGGCGCCGACGCTGGCGGCGGAAACGTTGCCGTATTGGGTGCGGTATTCCTTGGCGTGCTCAGCTACGTATTGCAGCATGCCGCGCAGGTCTTTCAAATCGATCAGATGCCAGCCTTTGTCGTCGGCAGCTTTGAATACCAGGTTGAGCAGGCCTTCCTGCGTGTCATTCAACCCCATCAGACGGGAGAGCAGCAAGGGACCCATTTCGGAAATGGTTACGCGCACGGGAATACCGGTTTCGCCGTATACATCCCAAAAACGCACCGGGCAGCCTTTCAGGTAGCCTTCTGCATCCAGCCCGAATTGAACCATGCGCTCGCCCACCTTGCCCCGCCCGTCGCCCGGGTTGGCGATGCCGGAGAGGTCGCCCTTCACGTCGCTCATAAATACGGGGATGCCTTGCGCGCTGAAGCCTTCGGCCATTTTGCGCAGGGTAACGGTTTTGCCCGTGCCGGTGGCGCCGGCAATCAGGCCGTGGCGGTTGGCCATCTGGCCGAGCAAGAATAAATCGCGGCCTTCGGCTGCGGTTTTGGCAATGTGGAATTCAGCCATTGCGCCTCTCCAACTGAAAAATTGATAACGGGCGATATTGTAACGGAATCGCGCCGTTTGACGGCAAATTTGTTTGGCACTGCGAAGAGTATGCTTTCAGGTAGCCTGTTACATGAACCAAGGCTACCTGAAAGCACTCAACTGCCACAAAGTGAAAACATCTTCTCCAAATTTTCAGGTAGCCTAATTGCCGATTTGAAAGAGGCTACCTGAAAATATAAGCCATCTCCCATACAGCCGCCGCCATCAACACCGTTTTCAGGTAGCCTGTTCCCCGTAAACAGCGCATAATACGCCCGTTTGCCAACCCGCCAGGAGCCACCCATGCCCAACCCACTCTACGGCCAGCACCTCATCTCCATCCCCGACCTGAGCAACGAACAGCTCGAATGCCTGCTGGACACCGCCCTACGCCTAAAACGGGAACCACGCTACAATTTGCTCGAAGGCCGGCTCATCGGCTCCTGCTTCTTCGAGCCCTCCACCCGCACCCGTCTCTCCTTCGAGACCGCCGTGCAGCGGCTCGGCGGTAAAGTAATCGGCTTTTCCGACGGCGCCAACACCAGCGCCAAAAAAGGCGAAACCCTGGCCGACACCGCCCGCATCATCTCCAGCTACACCGACGCCATCATCATCCGCCACCCCAAAGACGGTGCCGCCCGTGTGCTTTCCGAATTCTCCGCCGTGCCCGTTATCAACGCCGGCGACGGCACCAACCAACACCCCAGCCAAACCCTGCTCGACCTGGTTACCATCCAAGAAACCCAAGGTCGGCTGGATAATCTCGTTATCGCCATGGCCGGCGACCTCAAATACGGCCGCACCGTCCACTCCCTTGCCCAAGCCATGAAACGGCACCAAGCCGAATTCATCTTCGTCTCCCCCCCCAGCCTCGCCATGCCCGACTACATCACCGAAGAGCTCGACGCAGCCGGCTGCCGCTACCAAATCCTGCCCAGCCTCGAAGAAGCCGCCCGCCACGCCGACATTCTCTACATGACCCGCGTGCAGCGCGAACGCTTCGACGAACAAGAATTCGCCAAAATCCAAGGCAAATTCAACCTCGAAGCCGCCACCCTCGCCCAGGCCAAGCCCAACCTGCGCGTGCTACACCCCCTGCCCCGCGTCGACGAAATCCATCCCAATGTGGATGGCACGGTTTATGCTTATTATTTTGAACAAGCAAAAAACGGTGTATTCGCTCGCATGGCCATGCTGTCATTAGTGTTAAACGAAAGCGTATAACGTCAATATTTGTAACAGGCTACCTAAAAATGTCAGTTTTAAGTAGCCCAAGCAATTGTTCCCGCCTGCCGCGCATACACACTATCTGCCCATTTGGGGAAGTTCCTACTTCCCCACTTCATCAGATTTTTCTAACAAAGGGATTGATCATGTATGCCAAAAAAGCTTTAGCCCTAGCATGTATCGCCGTGCTGGTGAGCGGTTGCAAAGAAGACGAAAAAACCGCAATTATTCAATAGGCCTTGCCAACGGCAGCTACTCTCGGGATGCGAACATATCCGTTCCCAACGGACCGCAGTCTGAAGCACAGCCTCAACCTCAGCCGCAACCTCCCGTTACCGGCTGTCCATCGGCTACGGATGCGTCAGGCAAATGGACCAGCGTCAAATGCTATGGGTTTAACAACGGTGAAACATCTGACATGGCGGCTAGACTCATACCCTATCACTTAGATAGCCACCTTTCTTATCTCCCAGGCAACATCGCGCTGGTGGAAAATAAATACATTCAAATCACCACCCGTCGGCATTGCGTCGCCCGCCAAGGGGATCCGCTTACCGATCAAAACCTCACCACAGGCCCCTGCCCAGCCAACAAAGTTGCCCAATATTCAAGCGGCCGCTTGGAGTCTGGCAAAATTGTAGACGGTAGCAAACCGTTCCGTGCCGAGATCCGAGCCAAGATCAACTGGAACGGTTCAAGGGGCATGCGCACGGCACTATGGCTGCGCAATAGCGAAACCTTGCAAAATTGCGGCAGCAACCCTGCTGCCAACGACCCCTACGGTGAGCTCGATATTCTCGAGTGGTATTCCTCTGCACGGGCATATGCTTGGTTCTCAACACACGCCAGCTGTTTCTATAGTCACAAAAGAGGCACTTGGCGCACGCGCGTTTTCGCGCACCGCTTGGAACAGCACATCAATCGGCAAGCTACCCCGCTAGATGGCGATTGGCATGTATGGGCAATCGAGTTTGACGGCCAGAAAGTGCGCTACTATCTAGACGGCAAGCTCATCCCCGTGTCCCACTACACAGTGGACGACAACACCACGGTGGATGTGATCGACCGCAGCCAGACCGACGCATCAGGCGGCTACCCCTCCACCATGCCGGATGAAGACTTTGCAAAACTCAACGTTAACCGCCAAATGCTGGATCAGGTATTCAGAGCCAAAGGCCCCTGGTATTTCATTCTAAATGACTACGCAGAATGGGAGGACAAGCTAGACCCACCCCGCCCCACCGACCCGTTCCCCGTCCAAACCACCTTGATCGACTACGTGCGGCTGTATCAGAAAAACTAACCCGGCTCTTGCAGGCTACCTGAAATTTCAGGTAGCCTGTATTCCATCCAACCTTATTCGGAAATCCAAATGGACAACAAAAGCCTCAGCGTCGAAGCCATCGAAAACGGCACCGTTATCGACCACATCCCGGCCGGCCTCGCCCTCGCCATCCTGCGCCAATTCAAGCTATTGCACGAAGGCTGTGCCGTAACCGTCGGCTTCAACCTGCCCAGCAAACGGCACGGCCGCAAAGACATCATCAAAATCAACGGCATCAAACTCAACGAAGCCGCCGCCAACCGCCTCGCCCTGTTCGCCCCCGAAGCCACGGTCAACCTCATCGCCAACTTCAAAGTCGAGCAAAAAATGCCGCTCCGGCTGCCCGAAACCATCGGCGAAGTCTTCCGATGCCCCAACCCCAACTGCGCCAGCCACGGCGAACCCGTTGCCAGCCGCTTCTACGTGCGCCGCCTAGGCAACCAAACCCGCCTCAAATGCCACTACTGCGAAAAAACCTACGACCGCAGCCTTGTAACCGAAGCTTGAAACGGCAGATATAGGGGCAGCTTGAAAACAACACTCCCTGCTTCCGCTATCATCCTGCCTGGTGGATTACTTATCCCCAATTCGAATCATCATGAGTTTTCCAACCAGGCTGAAACAAAAGCACTCCCCTTTCAGGTAGCCTGTGAGGCTACCTGAAATTTTGCACTTAACCACCGGAAAATCTTTTATGCCTCCATCCCTCACCTGGCACACCTTCCCCTCTCCCGCCGCCCAAGCTGCCGCACTGGCCGAAGCCGTGGCCAACGGCCTGCGCCATTGCCTGCAAACTCGAGGCCACGCTGTGTTGGCCGTATCCGGCGGTCGCTCGCCTATAGCGCTTTTTGAAGCCTTGTCGCGGGCAAAACTGGATTGGACGAACGTCACCATCACCCTGGTGGACGAGCGGCTCGTGCCGCCACTACACGCCGACAGCAACGCCGCGCTGGTGCGCCGCCATCTGCTGCAACACGCCGCCGCTGCTGCCCGCTTCCTGCCGCTGGTAGGCGAACAAACCGATGTGTCCGATCCTGCCGCCGCCCTGGCTGAAGCCGAGGCTGCTTTTCCCACGCCAGACATCGCCGTGCTCGGCATGGGTGCGGACGGCCACACCGCCTCGCTGTTCCCGCAAGCTCCGCAATTGGCCGAGGCCGTGTCGCCCGAATGCCGCAGCAAGCTGGTGCACACCAGCCCGGTTAGCGTCGCACACGAACGCATCAGCATGAGCCTGAACGCTCTCGCCGCCGTGCCGCAGCTGTTGTTATCGATTCAGGGTGCAGACAAACGCGCCGTGCTGGAGCAGGCCGCTGCCATGCCCTCGAACGAACGCCCCATCAGCCTGCTGCTGCATCGGGCGAATGTACATTGCCAAGTGTATTACGCCGATTGAATCTGCAGGTTGGCAATAAGCCTTCCTGCCAAGCCGAACCATGCTGAAAGGCTACCTGAAAATTTTTAGGTAGCCTTTTGATTGGCCATGCCATGGTTGCAAGCCATAACCAAGCACGCAGGCAGCCATCAACCCTACTTTTTACCCTATCAAAAACACCTGGAAATGCAGCTGAAAAAAGCTAAAACGCCATAATTATCATACGCAAAGAGCCAAGCCGCCACCTTTCAGGCAGCCTTTGTCTATTGTAAAAAATAATCCATAGTCTTTGACAATTTTTAACTGCTATCCTAATATTTACTCGAGGCCTGTTGGCGGACAACAGCCTGCATTTAATTGTTTCTTTATTTTCCATAGGGATAAAGCCATGATAGAAGTGAACAGCTACTACACCCTGATTGCAGCCACCATGGTGCTACTATTGGGTAAACTGATGGTTAGCAAAATCAAGTTTTTACGGGATTTCAACATTCCCGAACCGGTGGCGGGCGGCCTGGTGGCGGCCATCTGCCTGTTTAGTTTGCACGCGACCACGGGCATCGGCTTCCAGTTTCAAAAGCCGCTGCAAGACGCATTTATGCTGATTTTCTTTACCTCCATCGGTCTGAGCGCGGATTTCTCCCGTCTGAAAGCCGGCGGTATTCCGCTGGTGGTGTTTACCGCCATCGTGGGCGCATTTATCTTTGTGCAAAACATTATCGGCGTGGGCTTGGCCAGCGTGTTCGGCCTGCACCCAATGACCGGCCTGATTACCGGCTCCATCACCCTCACCGGCGGCCACGGTACGGCAGCCGGCTGGGCACCCGACTTAATCAAATACGGCGTGCCTGCTGCAGCTGAATTGGGCATGGCCTCAGCCACCTTCGGCCTGGTGGCCGGCGGCATCATCGGCGGCCCGGTGGCTCGCCGACTCATCAACAAAATGGGGCGTAAACCCTTGGATTCCGCAACCGTTGAAGCCGACCACCTGCGCTCTGCCGACGACGATCCGGATTACAGCACCGACGATATGTTTGAGCGTGCCGAGCAAACCCGCCTGATCACCGCCACTTCGGCCATCGAGACCCTGGCCATGTTTGCCGCCTGCCTCTCATTTGCCGAAGTGATGGACGGCATCGACAAACAATACCTGTTCGACCTGCCCAAATTCGTGTGGGCGCTGTTTGGCGGCGTGGTGTTGCGCAACGTATTGGTGAGCGCGTTTAAATTCAATATGTTCGACCGCGCCATCGACGTGTTCGGCAATGCCTCTCTCTCGCTCTTCCTAGCCATGGCCCTGTTGAACCTGCAACTGTGGCAGCTGACTGACTTAGCAGGGAAGGTAACCATCATCCTGCTGGTTCAAACCGTGGTGATGATTCTGTATGCCACCTACGTAACCTACGTATTCATGGGCCGCGACTACGATGCCACCGTGCTGGCCGCCGGCCACTGCGGCTTCGGCCTCGGTGCTACCCCCACCGCCGTAGCCAATATGCAGTCCATCACCGAGCGCTTCGGCCCTTCGCACAAGGCCTTCTTAATTGTGCCGCTGGTGGGCGCGTTCTTCGTGGACATCATCAACGCGCTGATTTTGTCGGGCTTCGTGAACTTCCTGAAGTAGCCCAACACAAGCAAACGGCATCCGATTGGGGATGCCGTTTTTTATTAGCCAATCGTCGCAGAAAACCGCAAAAGGGGCATAAGTAACAAAAAAGGTGCTAAAGCCCCCCCCGCAAGCCTTATCCTGCAAGGCTTTAAACGGAGTCAAAACTTTTGAACA
>NZ_DBHKXY010000026.1:0-1940 GCF_057315495.1 Eikenella sp. | reverse complement strand
CTATTCTAAATTTGAGCAGAATCCAAACCCTTGGGGCAGGGGGATGCGCTGCCCTGATGAAAATTCATATGAACAGAAAACAGTTATTTTTGTTAGTAAAGTTTTAATTCCTCCTACTCGACCTCAGTCAGAGGATTCAAAATAACCACTCCGCAAAATCAAGATACTAACCCTGCAACTATTTTAGAGTTCGACAGATTGCAACTAACAGCCGAACACGCATAGTTCGGGAACGCCTCCAACCACATGCATGGCTGCCCCACACACCCTGCCGATACCCGCACAGGCTCAAAAGGCTACCTGAAAAACAGGTTTCCGGTTTTTCAGGTAGCCTTTCCCAACCGCTCAAACAAACCGGCTTGAGTAAGTATGCCTTTTCGCGCGGACACAGGGTTTGCCCGCCGCAAACCGCGTATTGATTTCCCTGTGTCCAGCCCCACCTGTTCTTTGTATTTGCAGCCGCAACACCTCTGCCCTATGGCTTTCAGCAAGCCCTAGCCTCGTGTTCATCGCAAGAGGTGCCTCCTAATTTTTATCCATTCCACAGAATATCCAATATATGAGTGCCAACCAGAAAACCTACTACGACATCCTCGGCGTGGACAAAGATGCCAGCCTGGCCGATATCAAAAAGGCCTACCGCAAGCTGGTGCGCCAATACCACCCCGATGTCAGCAAAGACCCCGATGCCGACCAAAAAACCAGCGAAATCAACCTCGCCTACAACACCCTGAAAGACGAGGCCAAACGCGCCGAATACGATGAAATGCTGGCCAACCCCTTCGGCCGCGCCGGCAGCGCCCACGGCGGCGCCGGTGGTTTCGACCCCGGCCAAGACTTCGGGCAATACTACCACTTCGACAGCAGCCGCTTCGGCGAAGGCCAGCCCTTCGGCAGCGGCGACTTCCGTTTCGACGACATCTTCTCCGCCTTCGGCCACGCCGGTGCAGGCCGCCAGCGCCAAACCGGCCCCATCCCCGGCGAAGACCAGCACGCTGAGCTGACAATCGACCTCGCCGCAGCCTACACCGGCGGCGAACGCTCGCTCAGCCTCGATATGCCCACCCTCGGCGCGGGCGGCCAAATGGCCTATGAGCGCAAAACCCTGCAGGTGAAAATCCCCAAAGGCATCAGCGAAGGCCAGCAAATCCGCCTGCGCGGTCAAGGCCTGCCCGGCTTCAACGGCGGCGCAAACGGCGACCTCTATTTAAAAATCCGCTTCCGCGAAAGCGACACGCTGTATGTGAAAAACCGCAAAGACGTGTACCAGCGCATCGATGTGATGCCCTGGATAGCCGCGCTCGGCGGCAAAACCGCCATCGACACGCCTGCCGGCAAACTCAACATCAACATTCCCGCCAACAGCCGCAGCGGCCAAAACCTGCGCCTCAAAGGCAAAGGCATTCCCGCCAAAGAAGCCGGCGACCTCTACCTCATCATCAACATCACCCTGCCGGAAACTATGAGCGAGGCCGACCGTGCAGCCTGGCGGCAGCTGGCCGAGCATTACGGCGTGAAAGGATAAACCATGAACCGCGAACAAGATATTCAGCTCACCTTCAACGAAATCGTGCGCGCCTGCGACGGCGATGCCGATTGGGTGGTTAATGTAATCGAGGAAGAAATTATTTCTGTACAGGGCAGCCCGCGCGAGGCCGGTTTCAGCGGCTGGCAGCTCGCCCGCATCCGCCGTGCCCGCCGCATCAGCCGCGATTTCGAAGCCAGCGTGCCCGCTACCGCGCTGATTCTGCAACTGCTGGATGAATTGGAAACCCTGCGCAAAGGCCGCTTGGAGGATTCAAACCGAGCTTTGCCGCTGTAATGTCGCTAAGTAAAAAAGGCTACCTGAAACTTTTCAGGTAGCCTTTTTCGTTTTAGCGAATCTCGGCATAAGTAACAAAAAAGGTGCTACTCATCATCAGAAACAGAGAAATAATCCT
>NZ_DBHKXY010000025.1:0-41233 GCF_057315495.1 Eikenella sp. | reverse complement strand
CTTGGAGCGCATGGCCGCCGTCATGCAGCATGTTCACAGCAACTACGAAATCGACCTGTTCCAAGACCTGCTCAAAGCCGTTGCCCGCGAAACCGGCGCGCCGTTCAGCATGGAAGAACCAAGCCTGAAAGTCATCGCCGACCACATCCGCTCCTGCTCGTTCCTGATTGCAGACGGCGTATTGCCTTCCAACGAAGGCCGCGGCTATGTACTGCGCCGCATTATCCGCCGCGCCGTACGCCACGGTTACAAACTGGGTCAAAGCAAACCATTCTTCCACAAACTGGTGGCCGATTTGGTCAAAGAGATGGGCGACGCCTACCCTGAATTGAAAGAAAAACAAGCTCAAATCGAAGAAGCGTTGAAAAACGAAGAAAGCCGTTTTGCCCAAACTCTGGAAACCGGTATGGCTTTGTTGGAAAACGCATTGGCCAAAGGCAGCAAAAAACTCGATGGCGAAATCATCTTCAAACTCTACGATACCTACGGTTTCCCATACGACTTGACTGCCGACATCTGCCGCGAACGCAATATCGAACTGGACGAAGCAGGCTTCAACCGAGAAATGGAAGCCCAACGCGCCCGCGCCCGCGCCGCACAAAGCTTCAAAGCCAACGCCCAACTGCCTTACGACGGTCAAGACACCGAGTTTAAAGGTTATAGCGAACGCCAAACCGAATCCAAAGTTCTCGCCCTCTACAAAGACGGCGAGCAAGTCAACGAATTGAACGAAGGCGACGAAGGTGCCGTCGTTATCGACTTTACCCCGTTCTATGCAGAATCCGGCGGTCAAGTCGGCGACGTCGGCTATATCTTCGCAGGCGAAAACCGCTTTGAAGTACTCGATACCCAAAAAATCAAAGCGGCCGTATTCGGCCAATTCGGCGTACAAACTTCAGGCCGTCTGAAAGTCGGCGACAGCGTTACCGCCAAAGTGGATGACGAAATCCGCAATGCCAATATGCGCAACCACAGCGCGACCCACTTGATGCACAAAGCCCTGCGCGATGTATTGGGCGAGCACGTTGAACAAAAAGGCTCTTTGGTTACCGCCGAATCCACCCGTTTCGACATTTCCCATCCTCAAGCGGTAACTGCCGAAGAAATCGCCGAAGTCGAACGCCGCGTCAACGAAGCCATTTTGGCCAACGTTGCCGTTAACGCCGCCATTATGAGCATGGAAGATGCCCAAAAAACCGGCGCCATGATGCTCTTCGGCGAAAAATACGGCGACGAAGTCCGCGTACTGCAAATGGGCGGTTTCTCTACCGAATTGTGCGGCGGTACACACGTTTCACGCACCGGCGACATCGGCCTCTTCAAAATCATCAGCGAAGGCGGTATTGCCGCAGGCGTACGCCGTATCGAAGCCATTACCGGCCTGAACGCACTCAAATGGGCGCAAGAGCAAGAGCGTTTAGTTAAAGATATTATTGCCGAAACCAAAGCCCAAACCGAAAAAGACGTACTGGCGAAAATCCAAGCAGGTGCGGCACACGCCAAAGCATTGGAAAAAGAACTCGCCCGCGCCAAAGCCGAACTCGCCGTCCACGCAGGCGCCAAACTCTTGGATGATGCAAAAGACTTGGGTTCAGCCAAACTCGTTGCCGCACAAATCGAAGCCGATGCCGCAGCCCTGCGCGAAATCGTGACCGACTTAACCGGCAAATCCGACAACGCCGTGATTCTTTTGGCGGCAGTGAACGACGGCAAAGTCTCCCTGTGCGCCGGCGTATCCAAAGCCCTGACCGGAAAAGTAAAAGCCGGCGACTTGGTCAAATTTGCAGCCGAACAAGTCGGCGGCAAAGGCGGCGGTAGACCGGATTTGGCACAGGCCGGTGGAACGGATGCTTCCCAAGTTGGGGCGATGCTGGATTCGGCAGAAGGTTGGGTTAGAGAGAAGCTGTAATTAGAAAAGTGCAGGCTGCCTGAAAGTGGTTTTCAGGCAGCCTGTTAAACAAAATCCGTTATTTATTTAGGAGCATTGCATGAGCACGGCAGACGCAATACGGCGCAAGCAAGCAAGCAAGCAAGCAAATTATAACATAAAAATCAATACTGTATCAAACAACTCCTTCTGTTGTGGAGGGGTTTGATATGGCAGGCAACAAATCCCTTCACGCGGCAAACCGCGCCAAAAACGACGAGTTCTACACCCAGCTTTCCGACATCGAAAACGAGCTGCGGCACTACAAACATCATTTCAAAGACAAAACTGTCTATTGCAACTGCGACGACCCGCGCGTCAGCAATTTCTTCCATTATTTTTCTTACAATTTCGAGCATCTCAGCCTGAGAAAGCTGATTGCCACCTGCTACAAAAACCAAAACAGCGACCTGTTCAGCCAAAACGACAGCGAACAGGCGGTTTATTTGGAATACACGGGCGATAAAGACGGCAACGGCATTCCCACGCCCGACGAAATCGCCGTCAAACCGCTGAAAGGCGACGGCGATTTCCGCAGTGAGGAATGTATCAAACTGTTGAAACAGGCTGATATAGTCGTAACCAATCCGCCGTTTTCGCTGTTTCGGGAATATGTGGCGCAATTAGTGGAATACGGCAAACACTTCATCATCATCGGCAATAAAAACGCCATTACCTACAAAGAAATTTTTCCGCTGATTAAAAACAATAAAATGTGGCTGGGTTCTACGCCGATGGGAACGGATATGCTATTCGGCGTACCTGATAACTATGCCGAAATCCTTGTTGAAGTCGATGCTGTTGTTTCAAATCAAAGAATATTATCTTTCAAGCTACCCCTATCCTTCACGCAAATCCGTGCCTGACTGTTGGCGCAGTAAAATTTTCAGGTAGCCTCAAACTTCCGAAAGGCTACCTGAAAGCGTCAGCTTCAACGAAGTTAAAATGCAAAAGCAGCCTGCACCTTCCCTCAAACGGGGTGCAGGCTGCTTTTCTGTTCGGCAGGCCTAACCGCAGCCGCCGCATTTGCCGCAGCCGCTGCTGCAATCGTGTTTCGTTTTTTTGGGTTTGAACACAAACTTCCGCAGCAAGAACACCACGCAGGCGAGCATGATGATGGCGACTATAATAAATTGCATTTGAATCATCATAATATCCTTGAAGTAATTTGATACACGATAAAAGCCGCAAGGTAGGCGAGTGCGAACATATAGCCTGTAATTATAGCCGTTTGTTTCAGCGATTTGGTTTCGCGCCGAATCACGGCCAAAGTGGCGGCGCACATGGGGGCATAGACATACCAAGCCAGGAAGGCGAAGGCGGTGGGCAGGCCCCAGTTGCTGTGGACGATGGGAATCAGCGCGTTTTGCACCGCATCTTCGGACGACGCGCCCACGGCATACACCGTGCCCAGTGCGGCCACGACCACTTCGCGTGCGGCAATGCCCGGAATCATGGCGATACACATTTCCCAAGTGAAGCCCAGCGGGGCGAACAGCGGCTGGATGGCGTGGCCGATCATACCGGCCAGGCTGTAATCAATCGCTGCGCCGGTTGCACCTTCGGGCGGCGCAGGCCAGCTGACCAAGCCCCACAGAATCACGGTCAGCGCGAAAATAATCGTGCCGGCGCGTTTCAGGAAGGCCTTCACCCTGTCCCACAGGCTGGTCATGATGTGTTTGAAGTTGGGCGTACGGAAGGTGGGCAGCTCCATCAACAGCGGAAACTGCTGCACGTTGCCTTTAATCCGCGCCAGCCGTTTCATGAGGTAGGCGGCGAGTGCGGCGGACAGGATGCCTGCGATATAGAGCACAAACAGCGTCAGCCCTTGCAGATTGAATATGCCGAACACGGTTTGATTGGGGATGACGGCGGCGATAATCAACGCGTACACGGGCAGCCGCGCGGAGCAGGTCAGCAGCGGGGCGACGGCGATGGTAACCAGCCGTTCGCGCGGGTCGTGGATGGTGCGGGCGGACATCACGGCGGGCACGGCGCAGGCGAAGCTGGACAGCAGCGGAATGAACGAACGGCCGGACAATCCGCTTTTCGCCATCACGTTATCCAGCAAAAACGCGGCGCGCGGCAGGTAGCCCGAGTCTTCCAGCAGCAGGATGAAGGCGAACAGGATGGTAATCTGCGGCAGGAACACCAGCACGCTGCCCGTGCCGGCAATCACTCCGTTCACGATTAAATCGTTCAAAATACCGGGCTGCATATTGGCGGCCACCCATTCGCCCAGCCAACCGAAGCCGCCTTCGATGGCTTCCATAATCGGCGCGGCCCAAGTGTACACCGCTTGGAACACCATAAACAGAATCACCATCAGCAAAACCACGCCCCACACGGGGTGCAGCACGATTTCGTCCAATTTTTTGTGCCAGGCGGGCAAAGTCATTTCCGTGCGCACGACTTGCGCCAAAATGGATTCGACTTCGTGATAAAGCGCATCGCTGTCCAATTCGTCCAACGTGCGTTCGGCGGAAGCGGGGTTGGCGGGGAACGAGCGTTTGCGCGGCAACTGCGCCACCGCTTCGCGCACCGCCTGCACGCCCGACGCGCTCACGGCCACGGTTTCCAGCACGGGCACGCCCAACAGTTCACTCAATTTGGCCGCGTCGATATTCAACCCGCGCCGCTGCGCCACATCGCTCATGTTCAGCGACACCACCATCGGCAGTTTCAACGTTTTCAGTTCCAAAATCATGCGCAGCGTCATGCGCAGGTTGGTCGCGTCGGCCACGGCGATAATCGCATCGGGCGGAATGCCGAGTTTGCCCACCGCCACGTCTTTCGCCACCGCTTCGTCGGGGCTGGTGGTGCGCAGGCTGTATGTGCCGGGCAAATCGACAATGCGCACGGCTTCGTCGTCCAAAAACGCGCCTTCGCGCTTGTCCACCGTTACGCCCGGATAGTTGGCCACTTTGGCGTGTGCGCCGGTCAGCCCGTTGAACAACACGGTTTTGCCGCAGTTCGGCGCGCCGATGAGGGCGAAATAGCTCAGTTCCATCGTATTTCCTTTTTGATTTTTTTCGGTTTTCCGCATGCAGGCTGCTTTCGGGCGGCACGGAACGGGTTTCAGGCAGCCTGCACTTTGGTCGGCAGGGTTGCAGGCTGCTTTTTCATTTTAACTTCGTTGAAGCTGACGCTTTCAGGTAGCCTTTAAGGTGCAGGCTGCTTTTGTTCCTCATCGACCAAATGGCACATAATCTTCCCCGCCTCATCGCGCCGCAGCGAAAACTGCGACTGGTTGCCCAAGCGCACCGCAAACGGTCCGCGTCCGAAGCCGCCCACGGCAATCACCTGCAAAGGCATGCCGCCGGAAAAACCCAAATCCGCCAAACGGCGCGATACCAAGGCATCGAGTTCGCCGAACACGGGATTGGGGACAATGGAATCGATATGCGCAACCACGCCTTTGCGCAGCTGGGAGAGTGGGATGGTGGACATAGTTGGGCTCTCTAGAACGAAGTTGGTAGTTTCACGGCAAAAATGGTTTTGATTATTTTTTCTTGCCAAAGTTACTATGATAATAAATCTTATTAACGTAGAACTCAAACTGAAAACCGCAATCATTTTAGCTTTATTAGACCTCTTGCGAAAGTATCCTGAAGATTTACAATTTCCAAATGAAATACGAAAACCGCATCCAAAAAAAGCGACAGGGAATTCAAACGGCTCACAGGTGTAACGCCCGTCCTTTTTCATGAGATGCTGCAAGTCACCACAGAAGCAGAAAGCCGGAAGGTCAAGTCGGGCAGGCCGCATACGCTCGGTTTGGCAGACCAACTGCTGCTTGCCCTAAGTTATCTGCGCCATTACCATACCCAACTCGAATTGGCCGCTATCTACGGTCTTTCTGAAAGTAATGTCTGCCGCACCATCCGTAAAACCGAGGACGCCCTCATCCGTTGCAAACGCTTTTCCCTGCCAAAACACAAGAATCCGGGCGATCAAACGGTCATCATTGACGTTACCGAAAGCCCGATTGAACGTCCCAAAAAAACAGCGGCAGTATTACAGCGGCAAGAAAAAGCGACATACGGTTAAAATCCAGGTCATATACGGCAGAGAAACTGAAAAAATCATCAGTATCCGGACGGGGATGGCTGCCCAGCATGACATGCGTTTAGCCAAGAAGCACCTTGCAGAGCTTTATCCCTACAAAATAGTCATTGCGGATAAGGGTTATCAAGGATTGGCTAAAACCGGATTACAGACCCCGAAAAAGAAATCCAAACATCATCCGCCGGACAAACAGGATAAAGAGGCGAACAGGCGGTTAGGCAAACTCAGAACTGTCATCGAGCACATCAACAGGAAGCTGAAGATATTCAAAATCTTGTCGCTGCCTTACCGCAACAGGCGGAAACGGTTCGGGTTAAGGGCAAATCTGATTGCAGGACTGGTTAATGCGATGGGATGAATATTTTCGCAAGAGGTCTATTAAGTAAATTATTGCGTTACCTAAAAAAAGAATGATTTTCTGCTCAAGGCAAGACGATATGGCATCATAGGCCGAGAAGAAGGCCACCTGAAAATGTAATGCAGCAAAGCTCCTGCAAAGCTAAATTTTCAAGTAGCCTTTTAGTTTGTTTCCCCATGTTGCTGAAGCAGCTTTCTATGTAGGTTAACGGTCTGGTGCTGGCGCTCCACCATATGTAAATGAAGCTATTTAGCCACACATAATCCCTACCTGATAAACCGCACCTATTGCGTATTTCAGCCCAACCATTACTCTATTAAACCATTTAAATAAAAACAAATCTTTACGGAAATTTAAAAAATAAACAAAATGGTGTATGATTATTCTTACGATATGCCTGGAGCCGTTATATAGTCGTTCCAAATAGGAATGAAACCAGGCGGCAAGCTGCAGATAGTATTAGATTAACCATAAGTAGCCTTTTTGATTTAATGCCAATCATGCCCGGCAATGAACTGCTATCATTTTGTTGGTAATGAAAGTCCACAGACACACTCTTACCACCATGCAGCGAGCCATCAGCAATATACAGACTAACGCTGCAGCATTCCTTCGTTAATCACCCTACTCCACTCAAAGGATATCCAAACATGACAACCCGCACCGAACACGACCTCCTAGGCGAACGCGAAATCCCTGCTGCCGCCTACTGGGGCATCCACACCCTGCGCGCAGTGGAAAACTTCCAAATCTCCGGGCAGAAAATCTCCGACGTGCCCCAGTTTGTGCGCAGCATGATGATGGTGAAGAAAGCTGCAGCCCAGGCCAACGGCGAGCTGGGCGCACTCAAGCCCGAAATCGCCGCCGCCATTGCCCAAGCCTGCGACGAAGTGCTGCTCAACGGCCGTTGCCTCGACCAGTTCCCATCCGACGTATTCCAAGGCGGCGCCGGCACTTCGGTGAATATGAACACCAACGAAGTCATCGCCAACCTCGCATTGGAAGCCTTAGGCCACGCCAAAGGCCGCTACGACATCGTCAACCCCATGGATCATGTGAACGCCAGCCAATCCACCAACGACGCCTACCCCACCGGCTTCCGGCTGGCTGTATACACCAGCATTGGCGAACTATTGGGCAAACTGGCACACCTGAAAGATACCTTTGCTGCCAAAGCCGATGAATTCAAAGATATACTAAAAATGGGCCGCACCCAGCTGCAAGATGCCGTGCCCATGACTGCCGGCCAGGAATTCCAATCCTTCCAAGTGCTGCTGGCAGAAGAAGAAACCAACCTCGAACGCACCCGCCAACTGCTGTTGGAAGTGAACCTCGGCGCCACCGCCATCGGCACAGGCATCAACACGCCGCAAGGCTACGCGCCGCTGGCCGTGCAAAAACTCTCCGAAATCAGCGGTCTGCCCTGCAAGCTCACCGAAAACCTGATTGAAGCCACTTCCGACTGTGGCGCCTATGTGATGGTGCACGGCGCCCTGAAGCGCACCGCAGTGAAGCTCTCCAAAATCTGCAACGACCTGCGCCTGCTCTCCTCTGGCCCGCGTGCCGGCCTGAAAGAAATCAACCTGCCGGAAATGCAGGCCGGCTCATCGATTATGCCCGCCAAGGTGAATCCCGTGATTCCCGAAGTGGTAAACCAAGTTTGCTTCAAAGTAATCGGCAACGACACCACCATCACCTTTGCCGCTGAAGCCGGCCAGCTCCAACTCAACGTGATGGAACCGGTTATCGCGCAATCCATGTTTGAAAGCATCTCGCTCTTAGGCAACGCCGCCGTTACCCTGGCCGACAAATGCGTGCACGGCATCACGGTAAACCGCGAAATCTGCGAACGCTACGTCTTCAACTCCATCGGCCTGGTAACCTATCTCAACCCCTATATCGGCCACGAAAACGGCGACTTGGTAGGCAAAATCTGCGCCCAAACCGGCAAAACCGTGCGCGAAGTAGTGCTGGAGCGCCAGCTCTTGAGCGAAGCGGAGCTAGACCGCATCCTGTCGCCACAAAACCTGGCCGATCCGCATTTGTAAGCTTGAGTTGAAACAAAATAAAGGCTACCTGAAAACCGATTACTGGTTTTCAGGTAGCCTTTTGTTTAATGCTTAAATACAGCTATTCCACCTTGGGCGTGCGGTGGGAGCCGCGCACCATGTCGAGCAGGAACAGGCGGCAGTCGAGGTTGCCGTTATACAGGGGAATTTTGCGCTTGGGCGACAGGCGCATGAGTTTGGGCAGGTCGCGGTCGGCGGTGAGCAGGCCGCAGAGCCAGCCGGGGTAGTACTGTTTGAGCCAGGAGCCGAGCTGGGGGTAGAGCGCGTGCAGAGTGTGGATTTCTTCGAGGCGCACGCCGTAGGGCGGATTGGAGAGAAGGATGCCGTTTTCGCCGTTGGAGCGGGTGTCGCGCACGTCGGCTACCTGAAAAACGATGTGCTCGGCCACTTGGGCTTCGCGGGCGTTGATGGCGGCAGTTTGAATCAGGCGGCGGTCGGTGTCGCTGCCGGCGATGGGCGCGGGAGCTTGCGGCAACACGGCGGCTTGGGCTTCTTGGCGCAAGCGCTGCCAGAGGGCGGCATCAAAGTTGTCCAGCTGCTCAAAACCGAAACGGCGGTCGAGGCCGGGCGCGCGCCGGATGGCGATAAGGGCGGCTTCAATGGGGAGGGTGCCGCTGCCGCAGAAAGGGTCTTGGAAAGGCTGGTTGCCGTTGTAGCCGGCGAGCAGGAGCAGGCCGGCGGCGAGGTTTTCGCGCAAGGGGGCGGCACCGGTGTCTTGGCGGTAGCCGCGTTTGAACAGGGCTTCGCCGCTGGTATCGATGAAGATGGCGGCGTGCTGCTCGCTGATGAAGGCGTGGATGCGGATGTGCGGATTGGCTTTGTCCACGCTGGGGCGTTGGCCTTGGCTGCTGCGGAAGCGGTCGCACAGGCCGTCTTTGATT
The DNA here is from genome assembly GCF_057315495.1 of Eikenella sp. Taxonomy (NCBI): domain Bacteria; kingdom Pseudomonadati; phylum Pseudomonadota; class Betaproteobacteria; order Neisseriales; family Neisseriaceae; genus Eikenella; species Eikenella sp. Next base: position 31,930 of record NZ_DBHKXY010000025.1, on the reverse strand, counting down.
TTGAGGGCGGTAAAGTCGAGGCTTTTCACGCGGGCGCGTTTGCCTTCCACTTTGATTTTGAAGGTTTGCCCGGCATGGAACCAGTCTTCCCAACGAATGCTTTTGGCGGCGCGATAAATGTCGTCTTCGCTGCGATAGGGCTGTTTGGCCAGTTGCAGCAGGATACGGCTGGCGGTGCGGGAATGAAGGTTGGCGCGGTAGGTGGCTTCGAGGCTGCCTTGGCAGGATACGCCGCCATCGGTGGGGGCGATATGGGTGCAGCCTTGGGCGGCAAGCTCTTGGGCGAGGATGGTTTCGAGGCCGCGTGGGCAGGTGGCGAAGAGGGTGTGGATGGTCATGGCTGGCAATCGGGTTAGTTGGGGCTGGGATTATAGCGGGAAACGGACGGATTGCGGCGGGAGGCTACCTGAAAAGCATCCGGCGGCAGCTTGGGCAGTATCATTGCCATTTTAATCCGCTATACAATACGGGATTTTCGGTTTCAGGTAGCCTTAATATATGAACACAGATTTCTCGGCCCAGCTGGTATGCTGGCAAAAGCAACACGGGCGGCACGGCCTGCCTTGGCAGGTGCGCGAGCCGTATGCGGTGTGGCTTTCGGAGATTATGCTACAGCAAACGCAGGTGGCCACCGTGTTGGCATACTACCCGCGTTTTCTGGCGGCATTTCCAAACGTGGCCGCGCTGGCTGCGGCGGATGAAGACGAAGTGCTCGCGCTGTGGGCCGGGCTGGGCTACTACAGCCGCGCCCGCAATCTGCATGCGGCGGCCAAACAGGTGGTGCACGATTTCGGCGGCCGCTTTCCCGATACGCGCCAAGACCTGGAAACGCTCAAGGGCGTGGGGCGCAGCACAGCGGCGGCGATTGCCGCCTTTGCCTTCGGCCGGCGCGAAGCAATTTTAGACGGCAATGTGAAGCGCGTTTTGTGCCGCGTGTTTGCGCAAGACGGGGCAATCGGTGACAAAAAATTTGAAACTGCTTTGTGGGATTTAGCCGAAAGCCTGCTGCCCGCAGCCGAGGAAATGCCCCCCTACACGCAAGGGCTGATGGACTTGGGCGCGCTGGTGTGCAAACGCAGCAAACCGCGCTGCGATGCCTGCCCGATGGCGGAAATCTGCCTGGCCAAGCAGCAAGGGCGGATTGCCGAGCTGCCGCGCAAAAAAACCGTGGTAGCGGTGAAGGAGGTGGCGCTGTATTGGCTGGTGTTGCGCGACAAACAGGGCCGGGTGCTGCTGGAAAAACGCCCAGCCGGCGGCATTTGGGGCGGGCTCTACTGCGTGCCCTGCTTTGAGCGGTTGGATGATTTGTATGAGCGCGCAGCCGCTTTCGGCGTGGCCGCGGAAGATTTGGCCGAAGGAGATTTGGTGAGCCACCGCCTCACGCACCGCCTGTTGCAGATTACGCCTTTACAGGCAAACGGAGTGGCGGCTGCGGCACACGGCAGCCTGTGGGCTAATGCGGCGGAATACGGTTTGCCCAAGCCGCTGGCAGAATATTTGCGGCGCGGGTAAAGCAAGAGGCTACCTGAAACTTATATTGCAACGCCCAGCTTCGCCAGCAGCCAATCTAAATAAAACAGGCTGTAAATCGCCGCGAGTGCCAACACAATGCCGGCTTGATTCACTGCCGAAATCTTTTCCTTGAACGCCAGCGCGCCGGTGAGCGTGCCCAACGCAATCACGCCCAAGTTCATGCCGGCAAATACCAAGGTCGGGTCGCCGGAAAACGCATGGTGTGCCTTGATATAAAACAGGATATTGCCAAAATTCAATAATCCCAGCAGCAGCCCGCCGGCAAAATCCGCTGCCTTGAGCGGTTTGCCCTGCCGCCACACATAACCCCACATCAGCACGCAAGCCAGCGCGAAGGCCACAAACAGATTCAACGACATCGCCTGCCCGGTTTTGGATAATTGCTTGAACAGAATATCGATTACCCCAAAGCCCAACCATACCCCCGCCAGCCAAAACATCCCGCCATCCTGCTTGCCCTTACCCGGCTTGTAGAGCAAAGCCGCCAGCGCGCTGAAAGCCAGCACGATGCTCACGATTTTATTGCTGTTTAGCCGTTCGCCAAACAGCAAGAAAGCCGCCAACACCGGTAACACCAGCGACAGACGCTGCGCCGCATCCGAGCGCACAATCCCAGCCTGTTCCACCGCCCGCGCCATCACCACAAAAATGCTCGGCAACAGCACGCCCAAAGCCAAAAACGGCCACAGGCCGCCAATATCCGCCCCGCGCAGGCTATCCAGCGGCGGCGCAAGCAGCAGCCAGCAGCAGGCCGTAGCCACAATATAGTTCACCGCAATTGCGTGTTCAATATGAATTCCTTGTTTGCGCGCTATTTTCAGCAACACAGAAACCGCCACACTGCACAACACCGCCAAGGCGAGAAACTGCCATGTCCAGGAGGCAGGAAGAAAAGATAAAGCAGATAAAACCGGCATAATTGATATTTAACGATAAAAGAGAAAAAAGAAAGGGCAGGATGGCAGCTTAGAAAAAATCGAAATCCATCTGCTCCGGCAGCTCAATAGAAACAACCTGCTGCTCAGCCGCCAACTGCAACAGCTTGCGCTTGCGCAAACGGCACAGGCGCAGCACATTCTGCTTCTGCGTATCCGTAAGCTTCAGCCAATACAGCCGCTCCTCACGGCTGCGCAAACAGCCTTTGCAATAGCCCTTGCTATTGGCCTGACAAACACCGATGCAGGGGCTGGGAATGCTGAAAAATTCGAGTTGTTCCATAGTGTGTGCGAAACGCTGCGCGAAGGCGGCATTGTATAGCAAGCGTTTGGGTGGAAGCCAGCGGCAGAAGGGATTAGCTGAACATGCCATACCACCATATTCCGGCGAAGCTGAAATTTTCAGGTAGCCTCACCAAGCAAGCAGCCGACATCAATCTTCGCTATTTATTAGGCATCCACCAAACCCGCAAATATCCCCTGCCCCACCAAAAGGCTACCTGAAAACCCATTCCGCTATATAATCGCCCGGTTTTCTCACTCTTAAGGCTACCTGAAACCATGAAAGCCATGATCCTGGCCGCCGGGCGCGGCGAGCGGATGCGCCCGCTTACCGACGCCCTGCCCAAACCCATGCTCCCCTGCGGCCGCGAGCCGCTCATCGGCTGGCATTTGCGCCGCCTGGCCGCCGCCGGTATCAGAGAAATCGTTATTAACCACGCCTGGCTCGGCGAAAAAATTGAACAAGGCCTCGGCAACGGCAGCCGTTATGGCGTGTCTATCCAATATTCGCCCGAAGCACCCGGCGGGCTGGAAACCGCCGGCGGCATCGCTACCGCCCTGCCGCTCTTGGGCAGCGAGCCTTTCCTGGTAATCAACGGTGACATCCTCACCGATTTCGACTGCCGCGCCGCCGTCGAGCGTGCCGCCCAAATGAGCGCGCACACCCTCGCCTACCTCTGGCTCGTGCCCAACCCCCCGCACCACCCGCAAGGCGACTTCCGCCTACAAACCGGCGGCCAAGTTAGCGACGCCGAAATCCCGCAGCCTGCCCACACCTTCAGCGGCATCGGCCTCTACCGTCCCGAGCTGTTCGCCCACACCGCCGCCCACCAACGCGCCAAACTCGCTCCCCTGCTGCGCCAAGCCATGCAGCAAGGCCAAGTGTGCGGCGAAATGCACACCGGCCTGTGGCTGGATGTGGGCACGCCCGAACGCCTGCAGGAAGCCACCCGCATCAGCGAACAGTGGGCAGGCTGAGCCCCTTTATTTACAATCCGTTTTCAGGTAGCCTCAAGCCTTTTTAAAGCTACCTGAAACCCAAACCCTTACCGGACGATCTACTTATGACCAAACACACCCTCGAACGATACAACCAAGAACAACACACCGCCCAAGAAGCCCAGCGCCTTGCCCAGCAAATCATCTTCGGCCCCATCGCCTTCCAAGCCTCCCGCCTGATGGTGAAATTCGGCATCCTCGAACGGCTCAACCGCGCTGCCGAAGGCCAAACCCTGGAAGAAATCGCCCGAGAAGCCAAGCTCAGCCGCTACGCCGCCCAAGTGCTGCTCGAAGCCTCCCTCTCCATCGGCACCGTCCTCTGCGAAAACGAACGCTACCGCATCAGCAAAGCCGGCTGGTTTTTAATCAAAGACCCCCTATCCCCCATCAACATGGATTTCGTGCACGACGTCTGCTACCAAGCCGCATTCGACCTCGAAGCCGCCCTGCTCGAAGGCCGACCCGCCGGGCTCAAAGTATTCGGCAACTGGCCCACCATCTACGAAGGCCTCTCCAGCCTTCCCCCGCGCGCCCTCGAGAAATGGCTCGCCTTCGACCACTTCTATTCCGACCAATCCTTCCCCGCCGCACTGGAAATCGTCTTTTCCCAACCCGTCCGCCGCCTGCTCGACGTGGGCGGCAACACCGGCCGCTGGGCGCTGCAATGCGTAGCGCACAACCCGGCAGTGCAGGTTACCATCATGGATTTGCCCCAACAAATCCAACTGATGAAAGAGCATACCGCCCGCCTGCCCGGCGCCGACCGCATCCACGGCCACCCCGCCAACCTGCTCGACCCCACCACCCCCTTCCCCGAAGGCTTCGACGCCATCTGGATGAGCCAATTCCTCGACTGTTTTACCGAACAGCAAGTTACCTCCATCCTCAGCCGCGCTGCTGCCAGCATGAGCGAAAACAGCACCCTCTATATCCTCGAGCCCCTGTGGGACAGGCAAAAATACGAAACCGCCGCCTACTGTCTCACCCAAACCAGCCTCTACTTCACCGCCCTGGCCAACGGCAACAGCAAAATCTTCCACAGCGCCGACCTCAGCCGCTGCATCGAAGCCGCCGGCCTGCAAATAGCCAAAATCCACGACAACCTCGGCCTCGGCCACAGCCTCTTGTGCTGCAAGAAAGCGTAAAATAGAAAAAGGCTACCTGAAAAACCAAACCGCAGTTTTCAGGTAGCCTCCAACCCGCATAAAAGGAAACCGCCATGCAAGCCATCAAACTAGCCCTCATCCTATCCGCCGCCACCCTGCCCCTTACCGCCCAAGCCAAGCAGCCTGCCAGACAAGCCGCCGGCCTGCCCCAATTCATCCGCAGCATCAACCGGGACGCGCCCATCAAATCCGGCCCCTTCACCATCCGCCGCGCTGCCGCACAAGGCGGCAACATCCTGATTGATGCCGCCATCGACAGCCAACTGCTGCCCCTGCCACCTGCTGCCGAACGCGAGCACACCATCCAAGCCCTGCAAACCCTTACCGAAGCCTCCTGGTGCGAACATCCCCAATTCCCCGCCCTCAACCAAACTCGCAGCCTCACCACCCGCTACACCATCAGCGGCGAAACCGTCCCCATCAACCTCACCATCCCTGCCGGCCGCTGCGCCCAAATCCAAAGCAGCCAAAGCCCGGCGCAGCAGGAAGAAAACGGCCAAATCGCCGCCCTCATCCTCCTCATTCCCGGCATGAACCAGCGCCTTCCCCTCACCGAAGACAAGCTCACCCTGCAACGCGTCCGCTTCGACCACACCGCGTGCACCATGCACAAACACCTCACCCTCAACGACCCCGAGCTCGCCAAACAGCCCGCCACACAAATCCGCGCCAAACTGCAGGCCGAAGCCCGCACCCTCGTGTGCGACGACCCCCTGCTCGCCCAAAGCAACCGCTACTACCCCACCACCCACCACTTCACCCTCCCCGGCCAATCCGAAACCTTCGAAGCCACCGTTGCCAAAAACAGCTGCACCGAAGACGCGAAATAAACCGCCCGGACACACAAAGGCTACCTGAAACCCCGTTCCGAGTTTTCAGGTAGCCTTTATCGCATCAATCAAACTGTATCAAGACCCGCTAAACAGGCTCTTAAACCACAGCACGATGCTGTCCCACAGGCGGCCAAAGAAGCCGGCTTCGGCCACGTCGTTGAGCGCCACCACGTCTTTCTGCGCCACCACGCGGTTTTGCGCGTCCATAAATTTTACGGTGCCGAGCACTTGGCCTTTGCTAATCGGCGCGAGCACGGGCTGCACGGTTTCCAGCACGGGCTGCAGCTGCGCGGCCTGGCCGTGCGGCACGGTGATGTAGGTGGCGTCGATAAAGCCCACGTTCACAGCGTTATCCGCGCCTTTGTACACTTTCACCTGCGAAATGGCGGTTTCGGCATCATACAGCTTAGGCGTGTCGTAGGATTGCAGCGCCCAGTTGAGCAGTTTGCTGCTCTCGGCGGCACGCGCCTGCATACTTTCGGTGCCCACCACCACGGAAATCACGCGGCGGCCGTTGCGTTTGCTGGAGGCCACCAGGTTGTAGCCTGCGCTGTCGGTGTGGCCGGTTTTCATGCCGTCCACGTCGGGGTCGCGGTAGAGCAGCAGGTTGCGGTTGGGCTGGGTGATGTTGTTGTAGCTGTAAGACTGGATGGAATAAAGCGGATAGTATTGCGGATAGTCGTGGATGATGGCGGCGGAAAGGGTGATGAGGTCTTGCACCGAGGTGTAGTGCTGCGCGCCGGGCAAGCCGGTGCTGTTTTCAAAATGGGTGTCTTTCATGCCGAGCCGTTTGGCTTCGGCGTTCATCAGCTGCACAAACTGCGCCTCGCTGCCGGCCACGGCTTCGGCCAGGGTGATGGAGGCATCGTTGCCGGACTGCACAATCAGGCCTTTGAGCAAATCGTCCACGCGGGCGGGGGTTTTCGGGTCGAGGAACATACGCGAACCTTCCGCTTTCCAGCCCTGCTCGGAAACGGTAAAGGTTTGATCTGGTTTGAGTTTACCTTCTTCCAGCGCTTTAAACACCAAATAGGCGGTCATCAGCTTGGTGAGCGAGGCGGGCTCGATGTGTTCGTTTAATTTGTGCGAGGCAAGCATCTGGCCACTTTGCGCGTCATACACGGCATAGGCCGAGGCTTTGATTTCGGGCAAACCCACGGCGGTTACGGGCTGGGTGGCGGCGGAATTGGCAGCGGCAGCCGGAGCGGAAGCGGCAGGGGCAGAGGCTTGGCGGGGGGCGGAAGCGGCTTGCGGCGCGGCCTGCACCTGCCAGCCGGCCACTAAAAGAGATAGGGTGAGGAGGGTGAGTTTTTGTTTCATTGCGTTGTCTGTTGAATTGGATTGAATGGCTTGCCGCCGGCAGGCTTGGGATTGAGGCTACCTGAAAGCGGAACTGCAAGGAAGTTAAAGCGCAGCGGAGGTTCTGCAAAGCAGAAATTTTTCAGGTAGCCTGCCGCCAAAAGCCAATCATGCGGCAAAATTGCGCCGATTATAGCTGCTCAAGCTTGTATTGCTAAGCGTTTAACCTGATTTTTCTTGCCAGCGGCGGCGCAAACGGAGTATCTTGCCGCTTTTCAAAACGATTTCAGACACCGCCATCATGCCTTTGCCCCACACCGACTACCTCACCCGCATCCTCACCGCCTCCGTTTACGACGTGGCCGCCGAAACGCCGCTGGATTTTGCCCGCAACCTTTCCGCGCGCAGCGGCAACCGCATCCTGCTCAAACGCGAAGACCTCCAGCCCGTGTTCTCCTTCAAAATCAGGGGCGCATACAACAAAATGGCCAAGCTGCCGCCCGAGCTGCTGCAGAAAGGCGTGATTACTGCCAGCGCCGGCAACCACGCCCAGGGCGTGGCGCTTTCCGCGCAAAAGCTCGGCTGCGAAGCCACCATCGTGATGCCCGAGACCACGCCGCAGATTAAAGTGGACGCCGTGCGCTCGCGCGGCGGCAAAGTGGTGCTCAAAGGCGTGTCGTTCAACGATGCCTACGACCACGCCGTAGAGCTGGCCAAAAGCAGCGGCCAGACCTATATCCCGCCGTTTGACGATCCCGACGTGATTGCCGGCCAAGGCACCATCGGGCTGGAAATCGTGCGCCAGCATTCCAAGCCGATTGATGCCGTGTTCGTGCCCATCGGCGGCGGCGGACTGGCGGCCGGCGTGGCTGTGTTCATTAAGCAGGTGCGCCCCGAAATCAAAGTAATCGGCGTGCAAACCCATGATTCTTGTGCCATGAAAACCTCCATCGAACACGGTCGCCTGGTTGAGCTCAAAGACGTCGGTCTGTTTTCAGACGGCACGGCAGTAAAGCTGGTGGGCGAAGAAACCTTCCGCCTGTGCCACGAATTTCTAGATGAAATCATCACAGTAGACACCGACGCCATCTGCGGCGCGCTCAAAGATATTTTCGACGACACCCGCAGCATCTGCGAGCCCGCCGGCGCGCTGGCCTTGGCCGGCCTCAAAACCTATGTCGCCCGCGAGCAGGCGCATGGCCAAACCCTGATTGCCGTCACCAGCGGTGCCAACATCAATTTCCACCGCCTGCGCCACGTTTCCGAGCGCAGCGAGCTGGGCGAAGGCAACGAAGGTATTTTTGCCGTGTCGATTCCCGAGCAGCCCGGCAGCTTCCTCAAGTTCATCAATATTTTGGGCAGCCGCAACATCACCGAATTCAACTACCGTTACGGCGACGACGCCACCGCGCACATTTTCGTGGGCATCCAAAGCAAAGGCGCGTCCGACCTGGCTGCCATCAGCGCCGAGCTCACCGCCGCCGGCCTGCCCAACACCGACCTCACCGACGACGAAACCGCCAAAATCCACATCCGCTACATGGTGGGCGGCCGCACCGGCAAAGTGGCACACGAGCGCCTGTTCAGCTTCGAGTTCCCCGAACGCCCCGGCGCGCTGGCCTACTTCCTCAGCCGGATGCAGAGCAGCTGGAACATCACCCTATTCCACTACCGCAACCACGGCTCGGATTACGGCCGCGTGCTGGTGGGCATCGACGTGCCGCCCGCCGACAACCAAGCCTTCGCCACCTTCCTGCAAGAGCTGGGCTATGTGCACACCGAGCAAACCGGCAACGCCGCCTACCGCCTATTCCTCGGCCAGGCCTAAATCTTTTCAGGTAGCCTCATCAGCCCGTTCAGGCTACCTGAAAACATAAGCTCTAGCGTAGTTCAAACCAAAATCCATTTATAAACCAAGAGAACCCAAATGCTCGCTCCCCAACACCTCCTCTGGATAGACGGCCCCGCCGGCCGCCTGCACACCATCTACCTGCCGCCCGAAGCCCCCGAGCGCGGCGTAGCCGTCATCAACCACCCCAACCCCCTGCACGGCGGCACGTTTACCAACAAAGTGATCCAAACCGCCGCCAAAGTTTATGCCCGCCTCGGCTTCCACTGCTACCTGCCCAACCTGCGCGGCGTGGGCGAAAGCGAAGGCGAACACGACTACGGGCGCGGCGAAACCGACGACTGCCTCGCCGTCATCGACTACGCCCAAAACCAACACCCGCATGCCGCCCAACTCATCATTTCCGGCTTCTCCTTCGGCGGCTACGTGAGCCTGTTTGCCGCCCAACAGCGCCAACCCGATGCCCTCGTACTGCTCGGCCCCGCCGTGGGCATGTATGAAGTGCCCGCCGCCCAAGCCGCCGATCCGGCGCATACTTTGGTAATCCACGGCGAAATTGATGAAGTCGTCCCACTGTCCAACGCCCTCAGCTGGGCCGCCCCGCAAGACATCCCCGTGGTTGTGCTGCCCCAATCCTCCCACTTCTTCCACGGCAAACTCATCCCCCTGCGCGACACCCTGCTGCGCTTCGTGCCCGGCGTGTTGGGAAAATAAGCTGATCAGTTTCAGGTAGCCTTTAGATGTAGAAAGGCTACCTGAAAAACTATCCGCCATTTGACAGTTGAATCATATCCAAATAATAATCACTTAAACTTTTCATTATGATAAAACACCTCAAATGTCTAACCCTCCTCTATATTTGGATAAGATTATCTATCATCCTACTAGCCATAAAGTTACTCTATTTTTTAATTGGAATGGAGAAAAAACTATTCTTTCTGCACAAATCATAAGCAGCGGCACTGGAAACGATCTGATACGTGGAATCGCATCAGAAGAACTCTCAAACTTTATAATGAAATTTATTCATACAGAAGGATTTGTATCTAATTTAAATAAATTATTTAATATTATTCTAAACTATGCTGATAAAAATTTATTTGAGGATTTTCCAATTCAAATCATGTAGTAATCATTTTGCTGAATCTACCCCTAATCCCTAGCAAAATAATCTTTTCACTAGACCATGCCCACCTGCCAACCCGCCATCGTCCTCACCACCTGCCCCAGCCAAGCCGAAGCCGAACGCATCGGCAAACTCCTGCTGCAACAGCGCCTTGCCGCCTGCGTACAATACGAGACCATTCAAAGCCAATACCTCTGGCAAGGCGAGCTCTGTTGCGACAGCGAAATCCGCCTCACCATCAAAACCGCCGAACGGCACTACCCCGCCGTTGAGCGCCTGATTCTCGAGCAGCACAGCTACGATTGCCCGCAAATCCTGCTGCTGCCCGTATCCGTCGGCTCAGAAGGCTACCTGAAATGGCTGCAAGACAATCTCGTACCATAATTCGGCCGACAATCTTCAAAAATATTGCCGTACATCAAAGGCTACCTGAAATATTAGCTCCGCAGAAACCCGCAGCGCCCGTTTTCAGGTAGCCTTCTTTGCCAGCCGAAATACAGCTGAAGTGCTTTGCTACATGCCAAGCAACAAGCCGAAAACAGACTGGGCTATACGGTTAGGCCCGCCGCCGCAGGAAGCAAAGGGCTTTAGCTATCGGCACCGAATTCGGCTACAATACCGCCTAGCATAAGTTAAACAAACTCCCCTTCCCCCGCCAACCATCGGCAGTACAAACGGCACGATTGGGGCGAGAGCGGGTTTGTTTAGCTTATCATCCCCCGCTGCCCGCCAGCATCCACCTATTGTCTGTCAAAGGAGACTCAAATATGTTTTCCCGCAGCATCACCATCGCCAAATACGATCCCGACCTCGCCGCCGCCATTGCCGCCGAAGACAAGCGCCAGCAAGATCACGTTGAACTGATTGCCTCCGAGAACTACGTCAGCTGCGCCGTGATGGAAGCCCAGGGCAGCCAGCTCACCAACAAATACGCCGAAGGCTACCCCGGCAAGCGTTACTACGGCGGCTGCGAACACGTAGATGTGGCCGAAGAGCTTGCCCTCGAACGCGTGAAAAAACTATTCGGTGCCACTTATGCCAACGTACAACCCCACTCCGGCTCGCAAGCCAACCAAGCCGTGTATGCCTCCGTATTGAAACCCGGCGACACCATCCTCGGCATGAGCCTTGCCCACGGCGGCCACCTCACCCACGGTGCATCAGTAAATATTTCCGGCAAGCTCTACAACGCCATCACCTACGGCCTGGACGAAAACGAAGTGCTCGACTATGCCGAAGTGGAACGCCTCGCGCTTGAGCATAAACCCAAAATGATTGTGGCCGGCGCCTCCGCCTACGCCTTGGAAATCGACTGGACACGCTTCCGCCAAATCGCCGATAAAGTGGGCGCCTATCTGTTTGTGGATATGGCACACTATGCCGGCCTGATTGCCGCCGGCGAATACCCCAACCCCGTGCCACACGCCGACTTCGTTACCACCACCACCCACAAAACCCTGCGCGGCCCGCGCGGCGGCGTGATTCTGTGCCGCGACAACACCCACGAAAAAGCGCTCAACTCCGCTATTTTCCCCAGCCTGCAAGGCGGCCCGCTGATGCACGTGATTGCCGCTAAAGCCGTGGCCTTCAAAGAAGCCTTGTCGCCCGAATTCAAGCAATACGCCAAACAGGTGAAGATCAATGCTGCCGCCATGGCCGAAGAGCTGGTAAACCGTGGCCTGCGCATCATTTCCGGCCGCACCGAAAGCCACGTTTTCCTGGTGGATCTGCGCCCGAAACACATCACCGGCAAAGCTGCTGAATCCGCGCTGGGCAAAGCATTGATTACCATCAACAAAAACGCCATCCCGAACGACCCGGAAAAACCCTTCGTTACTTCCGGCATCCGCGTAGGTACTGCCGCCATCACCACCCGCGGCTTCGACGAAGCTGCCGCCCGCAAACTGGCGAATCTGGTGGCCGATGTGCTGGACAAACCCGAAGACGAAGCCAACCTGGCTCGCGTGGCCGGCGAAGTGAAAGCCTTGTGCGACCAATTCCCGGTATACGGCGCATAAGCAGATAGCTTGAATACCTTCACTTGAAATAAAACCAGCCGGCTGGAAACAGCCGGCTTTTTTATACCATTTAATATATAGCGGATTAGATAAGGCGGCGAGCCAGTACCGTGCATTCTTATTTAAAAGGCTACCTGAAAATTTCAGGTAGCCTTTCATTCATGCGATTGAAGCAATCAAACCGAGAACGAAGAACCGCAGCCGCAAGTAGTTACGGCATTCGGGTTGCTGCGGATAACAAATTGCGAGCCTTGCAGGCCTTCGGTGTAGTCGATTTCCGCACCGAGCAGGTATTGGTAGCTCATCGGGTCGATTAGGAAAACGAGGCCGCTTTTTTCGATTTGGAAGTCGTCGTCGTTCACGATTTCGTCGAAAGTGAAGCCGTATTGGAAGCCGGAACAGCCGCCGCCGTTCACGAACACGCGCAGTTTCAAATCGGGGTTGTTTTCTTCGGCAATCAGCTCGGCTACCTTATTGCAGCAGCTTTCGGTGAAGATAATGGGATCGCTGTGATCAATGTCAGACATGATTTATTCCTTTTTCTGTGTTATGCGGGATGGGCTTATTGTGGCGCAAAGCGGGGTTTGCGGGCAAGTCGGCCTTGAGTAAATTCTAAGCGGCAAATAAGGGCGGAAGCGTCGGGTTTAAAGTGCAGGCAGGCGGTGCCTGCGGCGAAATATTTTAAGGCAGGCATTGCGTTTCGCCATCACTGCATATAAGGGCTACCTGAAAAACCGTTTGCTATTTTTCAGGTAGCCTTTTGATTTCAGGCAGCCCTAGGGGCTGTCGACATTTAATTTTCCAAGTGGATTTTTGTTCACAAAGCGGAAGATTCAAAGCGGAAACCGCAACAAGGTTGGACACCTTGTGAGGATTTCCAACGCAGAAGATGCCGCTTTGGGGATAAAAAGACACGGAAACTATTGAATGTCGACAGTCCCTAAGCCAATTCTTCCTGCCATTGCTCCAAGAGCTTCTGCCACTCGCCTTCGTTTTTATGACCTTGCGCGATCGCGGCTTTGAGGTGGGAAATCGCTTCGCCGGCGTTGGCACGTACGCCCCAGCCGTGGTAGTAGAGGCAGGCGAGGTTGTAATGCGCCACGGGGTCGTGCCGGAGGGCGGCTTTTTTAAACCAAGCGGCGGCTTTTTCGTAGTCTTTGCCCACAAATTCGCCAAGGAAAAACATCATGCCGAGGTTGGTTTGCGCACGAGGCAGGCCGTATTCGGCGGCGGCTTTATAGAGCGCGAAGGCTTGGCCGATGTCTTGGGTGGCGCCGTTGAGGCCGAAATGACAAACGAAGGCTTGGCGGTAGTGTTCTTCAGCCAGTTGCTCTTCTGGGTCGGGCAGGTGGCACACCGGGTCGGACTCACGGCGCTGGGGTTTCACCGGCTCGGCCAGCTTTTCTTTGGCTTCTTCGTGCCCGTTGAGCACGGCTTGTTCATACCATTGCCGCGCCAGTTTGTCGTCTTTGGATACACCCAAGCCGTAGCGGTACACATCGCCCATTTGATACATGGCATCGGCATTACCCAAGCGTACGGCCTGCTCCAAGCAGCGCACGGCGGCATCGAAGTTTTGCTGGATACCCTGCCCGGTGAGCAGTTGTTTGGCCAGCAGGTTCAGCGCTTCGGAATCGTTGGCATTGGCCGCCTGGATAATCCATTGCACGGCGGCCTTGGGGTCGGCCGCGCAGCCGATGCCGTTGAGCCGCATATGGCCGGCCTTGCTTTGGGCAGCCACCACGCCTTTGGCGGCCACGCGCTCATACCAATGCAGGGCTTTGGCTTTGTCCATGCCGCCGAAGCGGCCGGTTTCATACAGACGGGCGAGCTGCCATTGCGCATCGCCATAGTCGTGTTCGGCGGCGCGTTTGAGCCAGCTGATGCCTTGGCGCACGTCGGTTTTGGTGCCCAAACCGTGCAGGAGGGCATAGGCCATATGGTATTGCGCCTGCGGCTCGCCCAACGCGGCAGCATGGGAGGCCCAGGCGAAGGCTTTTTGGTGCTGGCCGTGGGCGGCCGCGTTTTCCATCAGCCACACGATGGCCGGCGGGAATTTTTGCGCGGCCAGATGTTGCATCACCTGGCTGGCGGCCAATACGTCTTGCTGCATGCCTTCGCCGTTGGCCTGCATCAAAGCCAGGCTGTAGGCGGCTTTCAGGTAGCCTGAAGCAGCGGCACGCTCCAGCCAATATAGTGCGGTGGCATAGTTTTGCGGCACATTTTGGCCTTGGCGGTTCCATTCGCCCAGCTCGTATTGTGCCTGCTGATGCCCCATTTCGGCGGCTTGGAGCATATCGGCCGCGGCTTTTTCGCGGGTGTCTTCTGCTTCCAGCAGCTGTTGGGCGCGGCGGTAGTAGGCTTCGGCATCGGGCAGATTATCCTGCTCCATCCGATTTGTTTTCACCAGCTTAACGGCTTTGCGCCCGAGTGCAAATTTAATCATTCGTTCCAACCGTATTTAAATCTTTCTTTCGGCGGCTATTGCGGCTAGGCTGCATGCCACCCCTCCCTAGTTCAGGCCGGTTGGCAAGGGTTTTCCCTTGCCCGCTAACTGTTCTGTTGCACGGCATCTTGTTAATATACAGACATTTTAGCATGCCGGCATACCCTGTGGCAGCCCGTTTAAGCTATTTGAGGCTACCTGAAAAGCCGGAACACACCGATAATTTGCTAACAGAGCCTCTTTTACGCATAAATTGCCAAACTTTCGGGCTATGAATTGTCGTTCATTTGATTTTGGTCAATATTTCTCCCAACTATTATCTTTATAATTCCCTCCAAGTTGAAAGGACTTAGTGCCCGGCTGGCAAGCAAAGCCGGTTGGTTGAAATAGAGATGCTCCTGTTTCTTGCAACATTGGATTCATTTTCCTCTTGATGTGTGTGTGTTTAGGTGTGGCCGACTGCCACACCTTTTTTTATCTGCAATATTCAGCCAAAGTAGCGGAAGCCGCCCAACCCGCTATAAAATGCCGCCTTTCCCCACACTCCGCCGCCTATGCTCAGCTACCGCCACGCCTTCCATGCCGGTAACCATGCCGACATGCTCAAACATTTTATCCTGTTTCTCACCCTCAGCTACTTCAACCGTAAAGACAAGCCCTATTGGTATATCGACACCCATAGCGGTGCCGGCTTATATCGTCTGACAGACGATACCGCGCAAAAAACCGGCGAACACCAACAAGGCATCGGCCGCCTGCTCGCCGCGCCCGCCCTGCCTGCCGAGTTGGAACAATTCCGCCAACACCTGCGCCACATCCTGCCCGCGCCCGATTTCTATTGCGGCTCGCCCCGCCTCGCCCAAAGCCTGCTGCGCGACAGCGACAAAATTCGCCTGTTTGAGCTGCACTCCGCCGACTTCGCCCTGCTGCAGGAAAACACCCGCGCCGACCGCCGCATCATCGCCAAACAAAGCGACGGCTATCAAGGCCTGATTTCCCTCCTGCCGCCCCCGACGCGCCGCGCCCTAATCCTCATCGACCCACCCTACGAACAAAAACAAGACTACCGCCAAGTAGTCAAAACCCTGCAGGCCGCCCTGCGCCGCTTCGCCACCGGCTGCTATTTGCTGTGGTATCCCTGCCTTTCACGCGAAGAAAGCCGCCAACTGCCTGCCGAACTGTGCAAACTGCCCGTTACCCATTGGCTGCAAACCGAACTGCATGCCCATGCCCCGCGCAGCGACGGCTTCGGCATGCACGGCAGCGGCATGTTCGTTATCAATCCGCCCTATCTACTGGCCGAACAGCTCGCCGCCAACCTGCCTGCCCTCGCCGAACTCTTGGCGCAAGACGGAGGTGCAAGATTTGTGCTGGAGCAAGAAAGCGCTTAAGCATTTAAGTTTCAGGTAGCCTGTTCCATGTAAAGGCTACCTGAAAAACACAGCACCACGCCAAACCGGCAATCAATACACTAATTTGCCATACAGCTGCCCCGGCCGGCAGCGATTTCTGATTTCCTCCGCCAATTCCAAAGCATTCCCCGCGCTGTTAAGCCACACCTGGTTTCCGGCTGCAGACGACGGCTTAATCCGATTCAAATTCAAACTGAGCGTTTGCGGCACTACGCCGGCCTGTTCCGGCATACGGTATTGCAATAACAATTTGCTGGGAAAGTTTCCGCCCCGCAAATTCACAAATTGCAACCATTCATAAGCCACAAAACCTTCGCCCGCACCCGATAAACAATAACGGATACCCTCTTCCTCCAAACGCACAAACTCGCGTGGTCCGGTACGTTTGCCATGCCACCGCCACCACACCAGCCTGCATACCGCTAAGGCAAGCAGCAAGATACCCAAGTGCAATACCGTTATTCGATATTGCCCAGATAGCAAAACTATCCGTCCAAGAATAGTGAGCAACGCCGCGGCACCAAACACAGTAGCCCACCCGTTCAACAAGCCTCTGCCAAACTCCCACTCCCGTATCTCTTTACGACAGGAAAGATAATCATGATTTTCCATTGTGTTATTTCCTCAATAAAGCTATCTGAAAGTACCGTAAAGCAATAATGCAAAACCTTGCAGCATCATATCCCCTCTGCTTAACAACATCAATTTTCAGGTAGCCTGCCCCCTCTTGCCCCATCCTAACCGGCAGGCTACAATCCGCGCCCGTTTTAATACAAAACAAAAGGAAAGCCCTATGACACACCAACTCAATAAAGGCAAAATCCGCGATAACGCACTCAAAGCGCTGGTGCATTCCAATCTGTTCCGGCACAAAACGGAACGCAAAAAGAAAGGCAAAGGCAGCTACAACAGGCAGGCAGCCAAAAAATGGCAGGACGGTTTTGAACAACCGTCCCGTTTTGATTTGTATCGCTACCCTGATAACCGCCTCAGCCCTCCCTACCCACCTCCCATTCCGTACGGGCAGTTTTCTTCAACGCTCCATGTTTTGTAATGTGCCGACATCGCCACACCGCCTTACCACCGCCGCGAACCATCCATTTTTAAGCATTATCAACTATCTATTTATCATTTCATATACAGCCATTGAAAAATAGCTTGTTTGAAATTTTCGCTGATTCGTACCATCAACATCCCTATTAAATCCGCTCATTCCGACATACCCATTGGACGCCGAAAACAAATATTGAAAAACTGGGGAAAATAAAACCCTATACAAATGAATATATTTTTCAATTATTGGCCACACTCTATTATATTTTGTTTGGAAATTGGTTATAGTTACAACTGCAAGCCCTTTTACCTCAACCAAACATGAGAAGGAGGAAAAATGTCCCAATCTTCTGCAAAAGAAACCCTGAATCCGTTCGAAATCGCCCGCAAACAGGTAAAAACCGCCTGCGACCGGCTCAATGCCGACCCTACGGTGTATGAAATCCTGAAAAATCCGCAACGCGCCTTGGAAGTCAGCTTCCCCGTCAAACTCGACAACGGCACCGTCAAAACCTTCACCGGCTACCGTTCGCAACACAACAACGCCGTCGGCCCCTACAAAGGCGGCGTGCGTTTCCATCCCAATGTAAATTTTGACGAAGTCAAAGCTCTGTCGATTTGGATGACCATCAAATGCTGTGTCGCAGGCATTCCTTACGGCGGCGGCAAAGGCGGCATTACTTTAGATCCGCGCGATTATTCAGAAGCAGAGTTGGAACGCATTTCCCGCGCTTACGCCGAAGCCATTTCCCCGCTCATCGGCGAAAAAATCGATATTCCCGCCCCCGATGTGAACACCAATGGCAAAATCATGTCGTGGATGGTCGATGCTTACGAAAATATCGTTAAAAAATCCGCGCCGGGCGTGTTCACCGGCAAACCGGTCGAATTCGGCGGCTCTTTGGCGCGCACCGAAGCAACGGGTTACGGCGTGAATTTCGCCGCCGTCCAAGCTTTGGAAAAGCTTGGCAAAGATGTGAAAGGCGCGACCTACGCCATTCAAGGTTTCGGCAATGTGGGCTATCATACGGGCTATTATGCGCACAAAGCCGGTGCGAAAGTCGTTGCCGTTTCCACTGTCGATGTCGCCATCTACAATGAAAACGGCTTGGATATGGAAGCCCTGTTCAAAGAATATCAGGCCAACGGCTTTATTACCAACCAAGCGGGTTACGGCAAGGAAATTAGCAATGCCGAACTCTTGGCGCTGGATGTGGACGTACTTGCCCCATGTGCTTTGGAAAACCAACTAACTTCCGAAAACGCCGGCAAAGTCCGCGCCAAAATCGTGGTCGAAGGCGCAAACGGCCCGACTACGCCCGAAGCCGATGCCATCCTGCGACAAAACGGCGTATTGGTCGTGCCCGATATTCTGGCGAACTGCGGCGGCGTGGTCGTTTCCTATTTCGAATGGGTGCAAAACCTGCAAGGCTATTATTGGGAATTTGACGAAGTTCAGGAAAAAGAAACCGTTGTCCTGCGCCGTGCGTTCCGCGATATTTGGAATTTGGCGCAAGAGTATGATGTGGACCTGCGTACCGCGTCTTACATGATGAGTATCCGCCGTGTTGAAAAAGCAATGAAGCTGCGCGGTTGGTATTGATGGCGTTTTGAAAAACGGTTTGATAAAGGGTTGCCTGAAAATGTTCGGGCAACCCTTTCGTTTATGGATATTTGTCCTTTAGCCAGGTATTGACAGTGTAATCAGGAAGTAGCAGATCAGAGATGCCGAATGACACCAGAATTACTGCCGAAATAAGAAAGATGGTTTAACTCAAATTAAACCGTTTTTACTTGGTTTAAGCTGTCTACGACAAATGCTAAAGGCTACCTGAAAACCGCCTTACCGATTTTCAGGTAGCCTCAAGCTTGAGCCGATTCCAGGCCTGCGCTATAGTTGGTTTCCAAAAAACGCCACATAACCGATGGCAAGCAACAGCAACACGATTGCCAGCCAAGTAATCGGCGAGATTTTCAGCTCTTTGTAGTGCAAACCGATTGCCTTGCAGGCTCGGTAACGCAGGAAAAATGGCAAAAAGGCGTAGGCAAACATCGCGCCTACCGCCAGCCAAGATAGGATTTGCCCTGCCAGCGGTGACAATGAATCTAACACGCCCACCATCCAAACAAACAAGGCAAGCAGAGCGGGTATGCCGAGTGTGTATGCCCATATCCGCCGAGCCTGACCCCAATGCGCCGGCTGCTTGATGATTTGATAATTCGTGCCGGAGAGCATGGTCGGCTCCACCGACAAAACCCGTGCGCTATACAGCGGAATCAGCGGTATCCATAAAGCCACAATCCACGCCGTGGTGACGTACGTGCCGTCTGGTTCGTAATCGAATTCGCCGACAAACGTGGTGCCAAACCCATTGAGTGTGAACATACTTTCTCTTTCTTGCGTTTAAATGATTAACCCATGGGCTACCTGAAAACCGCTTTGCCAATTTTCAGGTAGCCTCAAATATCGTTACCGCCTCATCCGTTCATGCCGCCGAAGGACATTTCTTTGTCTTCGTCCACTTCGATGGTGAGTGTGTGGCCACCGAAATAATCGGGCTGTTTGGTGGATAAATCGATGCTGAAATCACTGACGGTTTTGTCGTCAAAATCCACCCATAGGGATATGCCAGATAGGCAGATGCTGTCGATGACGGCCTGCCTGTCCGTTTCGACAGTCAAAACCGTGCCGTCATATAGGACGGCTTTGCCTTTCTGTGCGATTTCTTGTGCGACCCAATCGTTGAATGCATCAACAAAATTTTCGTAATCCAGTGCAAAATCGATAATCTTTTTGCGTTTCTTTTCAATCCATTTCAGTACCGCTTCAATCTTTTTATACGGAATTTTGTTTTTGAACAGCTTTTCCACGGCGGTGGGCTCGTAAAGCGCGTCTTCGTCGCCGTCGTATTCGTCTAACAATTCATCGGCATCCAGCACGACAGGGACGGCGTTGCCCCAGAGTGTTGCCTCGGCAACCAGACCGTCATATCCGTCTGACAAGGCAAAGCGTTGTTGCAGCAGGCTTTCCGCAGGGGCTTTGGGCTGCGGCGTTTCACCCGGCGCGGCATAGCCTTTGGCTTTTTTGGATTGGATGAGCTTGGCGGCATCTTTTTCGCATTCTTCCGTGCTGGCAAAGGTTTTGGTTTTGCTTTGCCCTCTCGTGCCTATGCGTCCGAAGGTAACCGTGTGGCTGCATCCTTCTATGTTGATTTGCCAGAATTTTTCGGATTGTTCATCGCGGTATTCCAAATATGCCATCCAATCGGTCTCCATGTGTTTTGAAAAAGTGCAGGCTGCTTTTTTCAGGCAGCCTGCACTTGTCTTACTCAATCCCTTTTTTCGCCAAATAGCTCTCGTAATCGCCCAGATAATATTCATATCCGCCTTTGCCATCCAGCTCGATAATCTGCGTGGCAAGTGAAGACACAAACTGGCGGTCGTGCGACACGAAAATCAGCGTGCCTTTGTATTTTTCCAGCGCCATGTTCAGCGATTCGATGCTTTCCATGTCCATGTGGTTGGTCGGTTCGTCCATAATCAACACGTTGGGTTTCAGCAGCAGCAGTTTGCCGTAGAGCATACGGCCTTTTTCACCGCCGGAGAGCACTTTCACTTTTTTCACCACGTCGTTGCTACCGAACAGCAGGCGGCCGAGCGTGCCGCGGATCACTTGTTCGTCGTCGCCTTCCTGCCCCCATTGGCGCATCCATTCGGTCAGGTCCATATCCACGTCGAAATCGTTTTCGTGGTCTTGCGGGTAGTAGCCGATGGTGGCTTTTTCCGCCCATTTAATGCAGCCTGCATCGGGTTTGATGTCGGAAAGTTTTTCGTCAAACGCGCCGGCCAGAAGTTTCAGCAGGGTGGATTTGCCTGCGCCGTTTGGGCCGATGATGGCGAGGCGTTGTCCGGCTTCCAGAATGTAAGACAGTTTTTCAAACAGGGTTTTATCAAATGATTTGGCCAGGTTTTCCACTTCCACGGCTTGGCGGTGCAGCTTGTTTTTCTCGTCGGTTTCAAAGCGGATATACGGGTTTTGGCGGGTGGACGGTTTCACTTCCACCATTTCGGCTTTGATTTTGTCGGCCTGTTTCAAGCGGCTGGTGGCTTGGCGGGCTTTGGATTTGTTGGCAGAGAAGCGGGCGACAAACTCTTGCAGTTCCTGCAATTTTTCTTTGGCTTTGGCGTTGTCTTTCAGCGCGCGTTCGCGGGATTGGGCGGAGGCGAGCATGTAGCCGTCGTAATTGCCGGGGTAAACCGTGATGGTGTTGTAGTCCAAATCGGCCATGTGGGTGCAGACTTCGTTCAGGAAGTGGCGGTCGTGCGAGATGATAATCATGGTGCTGTCGTATTGGTTCAGCACGCCTTCCAGCCAGCGGATGGTGTTGATGTCCAAGTTGTTGGTCGGCTCATCCAAGAGCAGCACGTCGGGTTTGGAAAACAGGGCTTGCGCCAGCAGCACGCGCAGTTTGAAGCCGGGGGCAACTTCCGCCATGGTGGCGTTGTGCAGTTCTTCGGCAATGCCCACGCCGCTCAATAATTCGGCAGCGCGCGCTTCGGCGGTGTAGCCGTCGTATTCGGCGAACTTGGCTTCCAGTTCGGCGGCGTGCATATAGTCTTCTTCGGTGGCTTCAGGGTTGGCGTAAATCGCGTCGCGTTCGGTCATCGCCGCCCACATTTCGGTGTGCCCCATCATCACCACGTCCAGCACGCGCATGTCTTCGTAGGCAAATTGGTCTTGACGCAATTTACCCAAGCGTACGCCGTTTTCAATCGCGACTTCGCCCGCAGTCTGTTCCAAATCGCCGCCGAGGATTTTCATGAAGGTGGATTTGCCCGAACCGTTCGCGCCGATCAAGCCGTAGCGGTTGCCTTCGCCGAATTTGACGGATACGTTTTCAAACAGCGGCTTCGCGCCGAACTGCATGGTGATGCCGGAAGTGGAAATCATGGGTGTGCCTTTGCGGAAAATTAGAATATAAAAAGCGGACGATTTTAACACAATCAATGCTTTCTGTATTGAAAACAACCCTTCTCACCATAGCCGGCATCTATGGCAGCAGAAGCCGTTCTTTCTTCTTGCCAGGCGAGGAGCTGCATACAACATGAGTAATACCGCAACGCCAGCTGACGCAGCAGGCAGAAGTGCTTTAGCCGTGCTTGCAAAATTTTCAGGTAGCCTTTACCCTAACGCCCTTATTCATTTCCATATCTTAACCAATATCATGAACAAACCATTCCGCACACTCATCCTGGCCGCCGCACTCGGCTGCTCCGCCCTCGCCGCCCACGCCGAAACCCGCGTGATGCTCGAAACCAGCCAAGGCAATATTGAGCTTTCCTTGGATGAAACCCGTGCGCCGAAAACCGTGGAAAACTTCCTCGCCTACGCCCGTAGCGGCTTTTATAACGGCACTATTTTCCACCGTGTGATTCCTGGCTTCATGATCCAAGGCGGCGGCCTCACCGCCCAAATGGCCGAAAAAGCCCCGATTCGCCGCGCCCTCGACAACGAAGCCGCCAACGGCCTGAAAAACAACCGCTACACCGTCGCCATGGCGCGCACGGCCCAGCCGCACTCCGCCACCAGCCAGTTCTTCATCAACCTGAAAGACAACGAATTCCTCAACCACACCGCCCCCACCGCACGCGGCTACGGCTATGCTGTGTTCGGCAAAGTAACCGCCGGGCAGGAAGTGGTGGACAAAATCGCCGGCGTGCCCACCGGCACGGTGGATATGTATCAAGACGTGCCGCGCACGCCCGTTGTTATCCGCCAAGTGCGCATTCTTTCGCAATAATCCCAACGTATTAGGAGTGTGATCGTATGAAAAAAGCCCTTACCCTTGCTATTCTTGCCGCCGCCTTCGGCAGCGCTCAGGCCGACACCTATAAAATCGACAGCCACCACGCTAACGCCCGCTTTGCTATCGACCACTTCAACACCAGTACCAACACCGGCGGCTTCTACAACCTCAGCGGCACGGTGGAATACAACCCGCAGGCTAAAACGGGCAGTGTGAAAATCGACATCCCTGTGGCCAACTTGCGCAGCGGCAACGAACAGTTCGACCACCACCTCGCCTCCGCCGATCTATTCAACGCCGCCCAATATCCCAGCATGCGCTTTGAATCCACCCGCTTCAACTTCCGCAACGGCAAACTCGCCAGCGTGGACGGTCGTCTTACCCTGCTCGGCCAAACCCATCCCGTGCGCCTCAACGCCGACCGCTTCAACTGCTACCACAGCCAGCGCGTCAACGCCCAAGTGTGTGGCGGCGATTTCAGCACCACCATCGACCGCAGCAAGTGGGGCATGAACTTCCTGCAGGGCGTGATCAGCAATCAAGTGAAGCTGAACATCCAAATCGAAGCCGTTAAACAATAATCCCGTATCAAAGGCTACCTGAAACCCCAAACCGTTTTTCAGGTAGCCTCTTCCCTTTCCTCCAACCCAATTACAGGACAGTAAACATGATTAAACTCCACACCAACTTCGGCACCATCGGCATCGAGCTCGACCACGAAAAAGCCCCCGAAACCACCGCCAACTTCGAACAATACGTGAAAGACGGTTTCTACGACGGCCTTATTTTCCACCGTGTGATTAAAGGCTTCATGATTCAAGGCGGCGGCATGGACGAAAACATGCAGGAAAAGCCCTCCCGCGCCCCGATTAAAAACGAAGCGCAAAACGGCCTGAAAAACAACAAATACACCCTCGCCATGGCGCGCACCCAAGCTCCGCACAGTGCCTCTTCCCAATTCTTCATCAACACCAAAGACAACGACTTCCTCAACCACACCTCCCCAAGCCTGCACGGCTGGGGCTACGCCGTATTCGGCAAAGTGGTGGAAGGCCAAGATGTTGTTGATGCCATCGAAGGCGTGGCCACCAAACGCCACGGCTACCACGACGACGTGCCGGTTGAGCCCGTAGTCATCACCAAAGCCGAAATCGTATAAACAAACCAGCCGGGCCGGCTGCAGCATGCCGGATCGGCTTTCACATCTGACCATCTCAAAGGGGAAACACCATGATCTTCATCTGGGGCAGCAAAGGCTATTTCGATGACCTCGGCGAAAGCGGCGAGAGCTGCATCTGCAGCAACTGCAACAACCGCGTTAATTTGCACATCACCAACGCCTACACCAAATTCACCTTCTTCTTCATCCCCCTATTCCGCATGGAATCAAAATACTACCTCACCTGCCCCATTTGCTCCCACGGCTGGAAGCTCAAACGCCAGGAAGCCAAACAACTGATGCAACCCCGCTAAACCGCTATGCCCATCGACTTCGGCATTTACCACCGCCGCCTACACAAACTCGCCTACTACGCCCGCCACAGCCCATTCGGCCTGTTGCCACACCGCCTGCTCGCCAAATCCATCGAGCCCGTATTGGCCGAGTTTGCCCGCCTACCGAGCGAAACTCAGCAGCAAATCCGGCAGCGAGTGGACTACTGCAACCGGCAAAATCAGCCATTTGCCCTTTCAGGTAGCCTCACCCCGGTAGACCAAGTCGGTAATTTCAAACGCGGCAGCCACACCTCCGCCTACTACTACGACCTCGCTGCCCTCCTGCGCTACTTCCCGGCAGAAGCCCGCTTCGCCTACGAATTCGGCGACGTCACCCACATTCCCGCCCAACCCGCCTTTGTGAAAAGCCGCCCCATCCGGAGTGACAACCAACACTCCGTTCTGCTCAAGCTCGACAGCGTGCGCCATTTCTATATCTACCCCGACCGCACCCCCTTTGCCACCAAACGCAACCAACTCGTCTGGCGCGGCGCCGCCTTCCAAAAACAACGCCTGCGCTTCTTGCGCCAATACCACGACCATCCCCAGTGCGACGTCGGCTGCGTACACAAACAATCCATCGGCCAGCCCTACCATCGCAGCTTCATGAGTGTAGGCCAACAGCTGCAATACAAATACATCCTCAGCATCGAAGGCAACGACGTCGCCACCAACCTCAAATGGATACTCGCCTCCCGCTCCCTCTGTTTCATGACCACCCCCGTCTACGAAACCTGGCTGCTGGAAGGCCGGCTGCAGCCTGAAATCCACTACGTCCACCTCCAACCCGACTACAGCGATTTCGACGAAAAACTCGCCTTCTATCAACAACACCCCGATGCCGCCGAACGCATCATCCGTAACGCCAACGCCTATATGCAGCCCTTCTTCAACAGCAGGCAAGAGTTGATCACCAGCCTGCTGGTGATGCAGAAATATTTTGAATTAGCCAAAAGCTGATGAATCAGCCCGGCTACAACAAAAGGCTACCTGAAACACAGCGCAAACCACACACGCTTTTCAGGTAGCCTTATTCAATCATCTTCAATCAAAACCGCTCGTGCGGCGCCAGATAGCGCCACTGCCCCGGCGGCAGCGCGCCGAGTTTCACCTTGCCGATGCGGATGCGCTTGAGCCCCACCACGCGCAGCCCCACCAGCTCGCACATGCGGCGGATTTGGCGTTTTTTGCCCTGTTTCAGCACAAAGCGCAACTGATCTTGGTTTTGCCACGATACCTTGGCCGGCCGCAGCGCCTCGCCGTCCAGTTTTAGGCCGTGGTTCAGCAGGCGCAGGCCTTCTTCGGAAAGTTTACCCTTCACGCGCACCAGATATTCTTTTTCCACACCGCTGTTTTCGCCGATCAGGCTTTTGGCCACGCGTCCGTCTTGCGTGAGCACGAGCAGCCCGACCGAATCGATATCCAGCCGGCCCGCAGGAGCGAGGCCGTTGCGGTGTGCCGCTTTAAATTTTTGCGGGCTGCGGTCTTCCGGCCAATGGTTAGTTTCGGTAATCAACTCGGCAACGCTGCGATAGCCTTTTTCGGCCTGCCCGCTCACGAAGCCCACCGGCTTGTGCAGCAGGATGGTCACCCGCCCGGCCTGCTCTTCATGTGCGGCGCGGTGCAGCTCGATGCGGTCGCCCGTGCCCACCTTTTGGCCGAGCACGGCTTTCTCGCCGTTCACTCTCACCCAGCCGCGCTCAATATAGGCATCGGCTTCGCGGCGCGAACAGAGACCGAGTTCGGCCATACGTTTGGAAAGGCGGACAGTGTTGTCGGGTGTGGTCATATTCGTTTCTTTGTTAGGCAGATTTTGATTTCAGGTAGCCTGCTTGGCGCGAGGAGGCTACCTGAAATTATTGGCAAAGCAATGCATTAGGAAATGCAATACTGTAGCAACACTGGAAAATGGTGTTTCAGCTAGCCTCTTCTGGATGCTGGTCAAACCAATCGCGCACGCGCTGCAAATCTTCCGCGGTGTCCACCCCGGCGGCGGGGGCGTTGTCGCACACGGTAACGGCGATTTTGCCACCGTGCCACAACACGCGCAGCTGCTCGAGCGATTCGATGCTCTCCAGCGGCGAGGGCGGCAGGCCGACGTATTGGTGCAGGAAACCCACTCGGTAGGCATATAGGCCGATGTGGCGCAGCGGGGCAAAGCCTTCAGGCAGCACGGCTTGCGTTTCGGCGAAGGCATCGCGCGGCCAGGCGATGGGGGCGCGGCTGAAATAGAGGGCGTTGCGCCGTTGGTCGAGCACCACTTTCACGCAGTTGGGATTGAGAAATTCGGCCACGTCGGCAATCGGGTGGGCGGCGGTGGCCATTTGGGCGCTGCTGCTGCCGAGCAATTCGGCAGTACGGTTGATGAGGGCGGGATCAATCAGCGGCTCGTCGCCCTGCACGTTCACGGCAATATCGCTATCGGCCATGCCCAGCAGCAGCGCAGCTTCGGCCAGGCGGGCGGTGCCGCTGGTGTGCTGTTTGCCGGTGAGCACGGCTTCGATGCCGTATTCGGAGCAGGCAGCGGCAATGGCGGTGTGGTCGGTGGCCACGACGATGCGCTGCGCTTCGCTCAACTTGGCGCGCTCGGCCACGCGCACCACCATGGGTTTGCCGGCAATATCGGCCAAGGCTTTTTCAGGTAGCCTGCTGGAAGCCAGGCGGGCGGGGATGATAACGGTAAACGGGGTGCTCATGCGTGCAGCTCTTCTTCGGTGAGGGGGCGGGCTTCGTTTTCCAGCATGATGGGAATGCCGTCGCGGATCGGGAAGGCCAGCTTGGCTTGGCGGCTCCACAATTCTTGGCGGCCGGCATGGTATTCGAGCGCGCCTTTGGTGAGCGGGCAAACGAGGAGGTCGAGGTATTTTTTATCCATGGTTTGGGGTCTCCGGTGTTGGTTTGGTTGAAGCTTAGGCTTTCAGGTAGCCTGTTACTTATCCGGCAGGCAGCGGCGGATCACGGCCTGCACTAAAGCTTCCGGCAATTCGGCGCGCACAGGCAACACCCATACTTCCTGCGCGGTGTCGGCGGCGAGCTTCACCGCGTCTTTTTCGGTGACGATGTAGCTGTCGGCGGCGGGCAAATCGGCAATCTGCCAGGCGGCGTGGTCGTGCAAGGCAATTTGCCGTTCGGTATCGATACCTAGCCGCGCCAGTTCGGCAAAGAAACGCTCGGGCTTGGCGATGGCGGCGGCGGCGATAACGCGGCGCTGTTTCAGGTAGCCTTCCGGCAAGCGTTCGTGCGGACGGTGCAGGCGGTAGATCTGCCCGCATTGCAGGCGGCTGCGGCAGAGCAAAACCTGATCCGGCAAAGCCCAATCCGGCTCGCGGCTATCGGGCATGCTATTGGCCAGCAGCACGGCGTTTACGCTTTCCAAGCGCGCCAAAGGCTCGCGCAAATTGCCATTGGGCAGCAAATCCAGCGGCCGCCCTACATCGGCGGCGGGGAATACTGCCAGCTCGAAATCGCGTTGCAGGGCGTAGTGTTGCAAGCCGTCGTCGGCAATGATGATTTGTACTTCGGGATGCGCGGCCAAAAGCGCCCTGCCCACTTCGGCACGGCAGTTGCCCACGGCGGCAGGAGCGCCGGTGCTGCGATGCAACAGCAGCGGTTCATCACCGGCCTGCGCGACAGTGCTTTGGTTGTTTAACACATGCACGCCCTGCCCGCTGCGGCCATAGCCCCGGCTAATGATGCCAGGGCGGATGCCGCGCTCCTGCAAGGCGCGCACCAAGGCCTGCACCACGGGGGTTTTACCGCTGCCGCCTGCCTGCACATTGCCCACCACCACCACCGGCACAGGCAGTTTTTCACTATGCCGCCGGCCTTTCAGGTAGCCTTCGCGCCGCCGCGCCGCCAATAGGCCGAACAGCCGTGCCAGCGGCCATAAAATCGGCGTAAGCAGCGGGTTGGGCGTTTGCCAATGGCGCTCGATCAGGCGGTGCAGCATTTTTCAGGTAGCCTCATCTTTCAGCTAGCCTGCCGGGTGCGGCGGTAGTGCACGAAATCGAAGCGGATGCCGTTGGCGGCAGCGGTGTGGCTGCTGCGTTCAACCTCCTGCCATTCGGCGGGGGCAAAGGCGGGGAAAAAGGCGTCGCCGTCGATATCCAAACGCACTTCGGTGAGGCGCAAATCGGTAGCCAGCGGCAGGGCTTGGGCGTAAATCTGCGCGCCGCCCATGATGATGATTTCGGACACGTCGGCCAGCACGGACAGCGCGTCATCTAAGCTATCGGCACGTTCTGCACCCTCGGCCTGCCAGAGCGGCTGGCGGGTAATCACGATATTGCGGCGGCCGGGCAAGGGTTTCTTGGGCAGCGAATCCCAGGTTTTGCGCCCCATCACCACAGGTTTGCCCAAGGTGTAGCGTTTGAAAAAGGCGAAATCTTCGGCAATATGCCAGGGCATGGCGTTACCACTGCCGATGCAGCGGTTATCCGCCACGGCGGCGATAAGGGTGATGGTTTGCATGGGAGGCTACCTGAAAACGGAAGAGGCAAAACGCCGCCATTGTAACGCAAGCCTTCTTCCTTCACAGCCCCAAAACGTGCGCTTTGGTGTAAAATCCGCTTTCTTTGCGGCGCATGCCGCTTTTGCTTATTTCCCTACAACGGAGCAGCGGACATGACCATCATCCCCCCCAACCACGAAGGCGCAGGCCTGAATATCGGCATTGTACAAGCCCGTTTTTCCAACGAAATCGGCAGCGCCATGCTTGAAGTGTGCGCCGAAAAACTGGTGGAAATGGGCGTGCCCGACGGCAACATCACCGTGGCCACCGTGCCCGGCGCGCTGGAAGTGCCGCTGGCGCTGCAAAATATGGCGCAGTCGCACAGTTTTGATGCGCTGGTGGCCTTGGGCGCGGTAATTCGCGGCGAAACTTATCATTTCGAATTGGTGTCGAACGAGTCCGCTGCCGGCATCAGCCGCGTGGGGCTGGATTTCAACATCCCTATTGCCAACGCCATCCTCACCACCGAAAACGACGAACAAGCCCACGCGCGCATCCAAAACAAAGCCGCCGAAGCCGCGGTGGTGGCGGTGGAATGCGCCAACCTGCTGCGCCGCCTCAATCCGGCCGGCAACAGCCTGCCCGATGCCATCGTGTAGCCCTTGATTTCAGAAAGCCAAGTAATGAAACCGAAAAACCGCACCCCGCGCCGCCGCGCGCGCGAATTTGCCGTGCAGGCACTGTATCAGGCCGCGCTCAACCGGCTGCCCGATGCCGAAGTGGCCAAAAATATCCGTGAAAACGAACATTTCGCCAAGGCCGACAACGAACTCTTCACCACCATTTTCTTCGGCGTGCAGGCCAAACGCCGCGAGCTGATGCAGATTATCCGCCCGCTGCTCGACCGCGACGAAAAAGACCTCAGCCCCATCGAATGCGCCGTGCTCCTGGCCGCCGCCTTTGAGCTGCGCGATATGCCGGAAACGCCCTACCCCGTGATCATCAACGAAGCGATTGAAGTCACCAAAACCTTCGGCGGCATCGACGGCCACAAATTCGTCAACGGCATTTTGGATAAATTGGCGGCCGAACTGCGCCCCAACGATCCGAAACGCGCTTAAGCCGCGCCCGTTTGCCCATGCCGCAGGCTACCTGAAACCGCCGTATCCGCTTTCAGGTAGCCTTTGGCGTTTTATCGTGAATATGAATAAAAACAAATCCTAGGATAAGCTGAAATACCCCAACCACTATTTTTCAGGTAGCCTCAGCCGCCGCTACGTCATCCCGTTAAAACAGGTAAAATACCCGCCGCACAGGCTACCTGAAACCGACACGCCATGTATTACAAACTCGCCCCCATCATCCACGTCCTCTCCCGCCTCGGCTTCGTGTTTTCGCTGCTGCTCTTGGCGCCCACGCTCGTGTCGTATCTCTACCAAGATGCCGCCTTTTGGGTGTTTGCCGATACCGCCGCTGCCACCATTTGCGTGTCTGGCATCATCTGGCTCATCACCCGACGCCACCAGCGCGAGCTGCGCACCCGTGACGGCTTCACTCTCGTCTTCCTGCTGTGGGTGGGGTTTGCCGTGGTTGCTTCCATGCCGTTTTATTGGTATCTGCCCGGCATCAGCTACACCGACGCCTTCTTCGAAGCCATCTCCGGCCTCACCACCACCGGCGCCACCGTTTTCACCAACCTCGACAGCTTCCCTCCCTCGCTCAACTTCTGGCGCCACCTGCTCAACTGGGTGGGCGGCATGGGCATCATCGTTTTAGCTGTGGCCATCCTGCCCATGATCGGCGTGGGCGGCACCCAGCTGTTCAAAGCCGAAATTCCCGGCATCCACAAAGACAGCAAACTTGCCCCCCGCATTTCCCAAACCGCCAAAAACCTTTGGCTGATCTACGTTTTCTTCACCCTCGCCGTCTGCCTCGCCCTGCGCCTGGCCGGCATGAGCTGGCTTGATGCCGTGTGCCACGCCATGTCCTGCCTCGGCCTGGGCGGTTTCTCCACCCACGATCAAAACATCGCCTATTTCGATTCCGTGCCCATCGAAATGATTTTGTCCGTCGGCAGCATCATCGCCGCCATCAGCTTCACCAACCACTACTACGCCTTCCGCCAACGCAGCCTCAACGTCTACCGCCGCGACAGCGAAGTGCGCGTGATGATTACCGCCCTGATTGTCAGCATCATCGTGAGCGCCCTCTATTTGTGGCACAAAGATTTCTACCCTGATTGGTCGCAATCCCTGCGCTTTGTCGGCTTCAACTTCATCTCCATCGGCCTGGCCAACGGCTACGCCAACACCGACTTCGCCGCCTGGCCGCTGCCCGTGTCCCTGTGGATGTTTTTCCTCGCCAACATCCTCTCCAACGCCGGCAGTGCTGGCGGCGGACTCAAAACCATCCGTGCCATCGTATTGTTTAAATTCAGCCTGCGCGAAATGATGCTGCTCCTGCACCCCAACGCCGTGCACACCGTAAAAATCAACGGCATGCACATCGCCGAGCGCACCGCCATGACCGTGCTCGTGTTCACCGCCGTTTATTTCCTCACCATCATCTTCGCCACCTTCGCCCTCATGGCCACCGGCCTCGACTTCGTTACCGCCCTCACCGCCGCCACCGCCTGCATCACCAACGCCGGCCCCGGCCTCGGCAGCGTCGGTCCCGCCGGCAGCTACGCCGAACTAGCCGCTGTGCAAAAATGGCTGTGCGCCGCCGTTATGCTGCTCGGCCGCCTGGAAATCTTTACCGTGTTCATGCTCTTCACTCCCGCCTATTGGCGCAAATAGCGTTGAGCGGTTTCAGGTAGCCTTATATCCCGCTTGAGGCTACCTGAAACATCAAGCCTGCCGAAATACAGGATAATTCAGGCTACCAAATCCGACAGCCCGCTGGATTTGCAGGTAGCCCCAGTGTAGATAATGGCTACCTGAAAAACAACGTGGCATCTATGTCCGACCTACCTCAATATTCCAGTCACCACATTGGAGCAAATCCATGCCCTTCCCCGTAGAGCCCCAATATATCCAAGCCGCCGAACAAGCCCTCGGCATCCAGTTCCCATCCCGCTTCAAAGCCAGGCTGCAAGCCGAAAATGGCGGCGAAATCCTGCTCGAACCCGACAACGAAGACAGCAGCTTCACCCTCCTTCCCGTATTCGACACCTCGGCATAAGTAACAAAAAAGGTGCTATTTCAGAGAACCTTGCCAGTAAGTAAC
>NZ_DBHKXY010000024.1:72301-88823 GCF_057315495.1 Eikenella sp. | reverse complement strand
GGACAAGGCGTACGCCAAGACTATGCCGAAGCGTTCAGATGGTATCGTAAAGCAGCGGAACAAGGGAATATCAAAGCTCAATTTAATTTAGGTGCGATGTATGCCAACGGACACGGCGTGCGCCGAAACTTTCATCTTAGCAAGGAATGGTTCAGCAAAGCATGTGATAGTGGATGGCAAAAAGGGTGCAACCAATACCGCTATTTAAATCAGGCAGGCGATTGAACGATTCCCCGCTTTTCAGGTAGCCCCACCCTTAAATCCATGCACACACACATCATGCACACCGAAACCACCAAATTCCGCACCGCTTCCTATATCCTGATGGCCGCCGCGCTGCTGGTTATTCTGTATTTCCGCTTCCTGCCGCTGCTGCTCTCCATCATCCTTACCTACATTTTCATCAACCGCACCAACGGCCTGATTTTGTGGATGCGCCACCGCCTGCTGCCGCAAAACACCTTCCTGCACCGCTCGCTTAATGTGCGCAATATCAATCTTGTTTCCGCCACGTTCACCATCAGCTTGGTGCTCTTGGCCATCACTTTGATGGCGTTGGGTGTGTACCGCCTGATTCACAGCGGGCACATCACAGTGATGCTGGCCAAGCTCGCTGCCATTCTGGCCGACACCAAAAACAGCGGCGAGCTGCCGCTGGCCATTTTGAATATGCTGCCCGAAAATCTGGCCGAAATCAAAGCCGCCGCTGCCGAACTGCTCACCGAATACGGCGCCACGCTCACCCGCATCAGTAAAAACAGCTTCACGTCCTTTGTGTATGTGCTCATCGGCGTGATTATCGGCGCGCTGCTCAGCTTCCACCGCCTCAACACCCGCCGCAGCCGCCATCAGATGCCGCTGTTTAAAGTCCAGCTGGTGCGACGCATTACCAACTTCCAAACCAGCTTCGAGCGCGTGTTTATCGCCCAGGTGAAAATTTCCTTAATCGATACTGCCGTTACCGCCGTGTACCTGTATCTGATTCTGCCCGCCTTCGGCGTGGAACTGCCTTTCCGACTCACCGTGCTGGTAATTGCGTTCGTGGTGGGGCTGGTGCCGGTGGCCGGCAATCTGGTGTCCAACACGGTCATCATCATCCTCAGCCTGGGCGCGTCGCTGTATGTGGCCGCGGCTTCGCTGGTGTTTTTGGTGGTGGTGCACAAGCTGGAATATTTCCTCAATGCCAAAATCATTGGCTCGCAAATCGAATCGAGCGCGTGGGAATTATTGCTGGTGATGGTGGTGTTCGAGCGCATTTTCGGCATCGGCGGCATCATCATCTCGCCGGTGTATTACGCATATGTGAAGAACGAGCTGAAGCAGGCGGGGCTGATTTAAAGTATTGTTTTCTGCCAGCCGTGAGCGGATTGGATTGCCACGATTTGCCACTTGAGGTGCAAGATATGGCATAGGCTCGTTGGCCGTGGTGCTTGAGGTCTGCGGCTCGTAGCCGTTTGCGCAGGCTGTCTTGGCTCTGCTCTGCCATTCATTGCCCCGCTGCCCGGTGCGGAGTAAACTGCCGCCTTTTTTCGCCTGCCGCTCTTCGGCTAAGGAAACACCGTGCTTTACCAAATCATCGCGCTCATTTTGTGGAGCAGCGCCTTCATTGCGGCCAAATATACCTACACCATGACCGATCCGCTCCTGATGCTGCTGTGCCGCCTGTTGCTGGCCTCGCTGCTGGTGCTGCCCGCCGCGTTGCGCTTCGGGCGCAGTTTGCCAAAGCGGCATTGGCGGCGGTTGCTGTGGCTGACGTTTTTAAACTATGTGGTGGTGCTGGCCATGCAATTTGTGGGGCTGAAATACACCTCTGCCACCAGCGCTTCCACCATCGTCGGGCTCGAGCCGCTGTTGATGGTGTTTATCGGCCACTTCTTTTTCCGCGACTTTGCCCGCTGGTATCACTGGTTGTGCGGGCTGGCGGCCTTTGCCGGGGTGGGGCTCCTGATCGCTGGCAGCGGCGGGGAAGGCGACATCAGCCTGTTCGGCTGCCTGATGGTGTTCGGCGGCGGTGCGGTGTTTTGCACCACCATGCGCCCCACGCAGCGGATGATTGCCGAAATCGGCGCGCCTGCCTTTACCTCGCTTTCCATGGCCGTGGCGCCGCTATTGTGCCTGCCTGTAAGCCTGGCCTTCGCCGACAGCTTGCGCATTGCATGGAACTGGCCCGGCGCGCTGGGGCTGCTTTATTTGGGCGTGTGTTGCAGCTGGCTTTCCTACACGTTGTGGAACAAAGGCATGACCAGCGTGTCGGCCAACTTCTCCGGCATGCTCACCGCCTTCGAGCCGGTGTTCGGCACATTGATGGCGGTGCTGGTGTTGGGCGAACAGGTTTCTGTGTTGTCGTGGCTGGGGATTTTGTTGGTGATTGCCGCTACAGCGGCTTCAGTGGCGATGCCGAAACTGCTGGCACGTCGGCAGCTGGCGTGAAGCTGGCTGCGGGCAGCATTGCTGTTGGCAGATTGGATTCACACCAAAGGCTACCTGAAAGTGCTTCAAAACGCTTTCAGGTAGCCTTTGGTTTGTTTGGTTCATATTTCCCAACACGCTAGTGGTTGGTTGCTATCGCCAGTAGCGCAGGGATGGTTTTCAGGTAGCCTTTGCCATCAGCCCCATATTTATTTGCCCTTTTTCCTTTTCTCCGGCTCGCTGCTCCACCAGCGCCACAGCAGGCGGCCGAATTTGGGCAGCAGTTGGCGTTGCTTTGGGGCGGGTAGGACGGCGGCTTGCCACAGCAGCATGGCTACGGGCAGGCTGTCGGCCAGTTTGAGCCAGTCGATGGGTTTGCTGGCGCGGTTTCGGCCTTGTTGGCGCAGGTTTTCGCTGCGGATTTTCAGGCGGGCGAGTTCGGCCTGCAGGACGAGAAGTTCGCGCTGCTGTGCTTTGCTGAGCGGCTGCTGGGGCTGTGGGTTCATTCTGGCTGCTCCGGCGCGGTGTCGGCAGGCTGGGTGTTTATGCCGGAAGTGCGGCCGCGCAGAGTATCGAGGTCGCGGCGCATGTCGGCAAGGGTGGAGGCTACCTGAACGCCGGCCTGCCGCCAGCCGGACAGGGCGCGGGCGAGCAAGAACCAAGCGATAAGCAGGAGCAACACGGGCAGGCCGAAAAACACCCAGATTTTGGCGTGTACGGGCAGGACGGCATCGAGGCCGAAGAAGAGGCTGACCAAGGCGGCGAGCAGCAACACGCTGCCGGCGAGCAGGGCGGCGGTGATTTTCATTAAGCCTGAGGCTTGGCCGGAAAGGTCGATGCTGAGGATTTGCAGGCGCAGCAGCAAGAGATCCGCGCCTTGGTTGATGAGGAAGCGGATGTGGTTGATGTTGTGTTTGAGACTCATGCGGCGCTCCCGGTGGGATGGGGATAGTGGTGCCAAATAGGCGGGCAACGCAATGCTTTGCCTGTTTGGAGCAACGATAAAACGCCCGCCTGCACAGGGCGGGGCGGGCGGCTGGGGCAAATATTAACGGCGGTTGAGCAGCACGCCCACTACCAAGCCGGCGAGGGCGGCAAAGCCCATGGCGTAGTATGGTTTGTCTTGCACCAGTTGGTCGGCCTGGCGGGCGGTGTGTTTCACGCGTTCGGCAGCCACTTCTTCAAAATCGCCCAATTTGCGCTGGGCAGCCTGCAATTTGCGCTGCAGCTTGCCGCGCAGTTGTTCGACTTCTTTGCTGCCTTCTTCAACGCCGCTGTGGTACAGCTCTTCCACGTCGTCGAGTACGGAGCGCACTTCTTGCAAGAGTTCTTCTTTTTGCTGGTCAAAATCTTTACTCATGTTTAATCTCCTGATTAGGTTAAGAGTAACGGCATTCGGCCTGCCGTTTAAGATTATATGGAGCGGTGGGATGGTTTATCAAGGCTACCTGAAAAATATACCGCCATCTTTTCAGGTAGCCTTTCCCGCTCTGCCTGAGGCTAGCTGAAACCCTGCGCCGTATGCGGTAAGCCGATAGGGCGGTTTGATTTCACTTTTGCCACACCGTGAGCCAGCCGCTGCCCGATTATAGTGAATTAAATTTAAACCAGTACGGCGTTGTCTCGCCGTGCCGTAACGTGTGTACTGTCTGCGGCTCGCCGCCTTGTCCTGATTTTTGTTAATTCACTATAGTATCGAATAGCGTTAATCCATTATATAATCAAAATCTTCTGTATTCTTTCCCTGGAGTGTTCGTGTCGGATTTGAGCAAAGGCGTGGTGTTGTGCCTGCTGTCGCAGCTGCTGTTTAGCGTGCTGTATTTATTTAGCCATTGGATGCAGCCGATTAGCGGCACGGATGTGTTCGCCCTGCGCATGGTGGTGATGGCGGCGGGGCTGTGGCTGATCACGCTGCGCCTCATCGGCCTGCCGGCCATGCTGCGCTTTGTGCGCACGCATTTAAACAGCCGCCGCCGTTGGCTGCTGTTTTTGTTGGGCACGCTGGATGTGGCCAGCCAGTTTTGGCTGTTTATGTGGGCGCCGGTCAATAACGAGGGTGTGAATGTGGCGATGGGCTATTTCCTGTTTCCGGTGGTGATGGTGCTGGCGGGGCGGTTTTGGCTCAAGGAGCGGCTCAACGGCCTGCAAACCGCAGCGCTGGTGCTGGCGGGCTTGGGCGTGGCGCACGAAATATGGACGCAACAGGCCTTTTCGTGGACCACGCTGTGGGTGTGCCTGGCGTATCCGGTGTACTACCTCTACCGCCGCGAGATGAAAATCCCCGCCCTGCAAGGGCTCACGCTGGACCTCACGCTCATCCTGCCCTTTGCGCTGGCCTATCTGCTGTGGCACTCGGATATGACGGCATGGGTGCTGGGCGAGCCGCGCTATTGGCTGCTGCTGCCGCTGCTGGGCATGGCCAGCGCGGTGTCGATGTCGCTTAATCTGAAATCGGGGCTGCTGCTGCCGGTTAATTTGTTCGGCATGCTCAGCTATGTAGAGCCGGCCTTGCTGTTTTTACTGGCGGTGTTGGTGCTGAAAACGCCGGTGCAGCCATCGGCCTACATCACCTACGGCCTGATTTGGGCGGGGCTGTTGCTTTTGGTGGCCAACGGCTGGCGCAGCATGCAAAAATCTCGCCATAAACAAGTTTAATCAAATCATGCTGCATTAATAGCATAAAATAATTCTTTTATCTCACGCACCGAGGAACACTATGACCGAATCCCAAACCCGCCAGCTGCCCGCGCACGAACTGGTGATGTCTGAACTGATGATGCCCAACACCGCCAATTTCAGCGGCAATGTGCACGGCGGCGAACTTTTGCGCCTGCTCGACCAGGTGGCTTATTCCTGCGCCAGCCGCTACAGCGGGCACTACTGCGTTACCCTGTCTGTGGACAAGGTATTGTTTAAAGAGCCGATTCACGTGGGCGAACTGGTTACGTTCTACGCCAGCGTCAACTACACCGGCCGCACCTCCATGGAAGTCGGCATCCGCGTGGAAGCGCAAAACATCCGCACCGGCCAAGTGCGCCACACCAACAGCTGCTATTTCACCATGGTGGCCGTGGAAAACGGCAAGCCCGTGCCCGTGCCGCCGCTGCAAATCATCGGCGAACGCCAGCGCTGCCGCCACGAAAAAGCGCTGCAGCGCAAACAGCTCAGCCTGCAGGCCTCCGCCTCCCTTTCCTGCGGCTGCGAAGCAGAATAAGGCTACCTGAAACTTGCAGGCCGGACAGAAATACCCGGCAAACCGGCACGGGCGGAAAAGGCTACCTGAAAATACCCGGCAGCCTTCAGCCCGCGCACTGCTTGCGATAAAATACCGCTTTTTTCCAGGATTCCCGAAATGTTCCGAACTTTGCTGGGCGGCAAAATCCACCGCGCCACCGTTACCCGCGCCGATTTAAACTATGTAGGCAGCATCACCGTGGATTTGGATCTGCTCGATGCGGCTGGCATCTGCGTGAACGAGAAAGTGCAGATTGTGAACAACAACAACGGCGAGCGGCTGGAAACCTACACCATTGCCGGCGAGCGCGGCAGCGGCGAAATCTGCCTCAACGGCGCGGCGGCGCGGCTGGTGCAGCCGGGCGACGTGGTAATCATCATGTCGTACGTTTTGCTCTCCGAGCCGGAAATCGCCGCACACCGGCCGAAAGTGGTGCTGGTGGACGCGCAAAACAAAATCCGCGACGTGATCGACTACGAGCCGGCCAATACCGTTTTGTAAACATCAAAGGCTACCTGAAAGCAAGGCCTTGGCAATGCCGGGCTTGGATTTTGTGTAGCCAAAGCGGCCGCTTTAACAGCGCCAAAATCCCAAACCCAGTTTCAGGTAGCCTGCTGCCCCGTTTGCAGGCTACCTGAAACCCCAAACCACCCGTTCTCAGGCAGCCACAAGCCAACCATGAATATCCTCATCAGCAACGACGACGGCTACCAAGCCGAAGGCCTCGCCATCCTCGCCCGGGTGGCCGCCGAATTTGCCAACGTGCGCGTGGTCGCCCCCGAGCGCAACCGCAGCGGCGCCAGCAATTCGCTCACGCTCGACCGCCCGCTGCGCATCCAAGAAGCCGCCAACGGCTTCTATTTTGTCGACGGCACGCCCACCGACTGCATCCACCTCGCCCTGCACAGCCTGCCCGATTTCCAGCCCGACTGGGTGTTTTCCGGCATCAACCACGGCGCGAATATGGGCGACGACACCCTCTATTCCGGCACCGTGGCCGCCGCCACCGAAGCCTATCTGCTCGGCATTCCCGCAATTGCCTTTTCGCTCAACGACAAAAGCGGCCGCTATTGGCGCACCGCCGAACAAGCTGTGTGGCGGCTGCTCACCCATCTGTTCGCCGCGCCCAAGCCCGCCGCACCCGTGCTGTGGAACGTCAACATCCCGGCGGTACCGGAAAACCAAATCCAAGGCTTCACCACCGTGCGCCTGGGGCGGCGGCATCATCAGCAAAGCGTGGTGGCCGCCCGCAGCCCGCGCGGCGAGAATGTGTATTGGATTGGTGCGGCCGGCGCAGTGCTCGGCCGCGAAGAAGACACCGATTTCGCGCAAAACGAAGCCGGCATGATTACGGTTACCCCGCTCTCCGTGGATTTAACCGACCACGCCGGCTTAGGCAGCGTGGCGCAATTTTGGCAGGACACCGCACTATGAACGCAGCACACACCAGCGGCAGCTTCGATTGGCGGCGGCGCAATATGGTGCAGCGGCTGGCTAAAATTGGCATCAGCCGCGCTGACGTGCTCGCCGCCATGGGCAACGTGCCGCGCCATGTGTTTGTGGAAGAAGCCCTGCGCTCGCGCGCCTATGACGATATGTCGCTACCCTTGGGGCTGGGGCAAACCATCTCCCAGCCTTACACCGTGGCCGTGATGACCCAGCTCATGCTCGGCGACGCGGCAGTAGAAAACTTCGGCCCGGTGCTGGAAATCGGCACCGGCTGCGGCTACCAAACCGCCGTGCTGCAGGCCGTGGGGCTCAAGCAGATTTATTCGGTGGAAC
Organism: Eikenella sp.; assembly: GCF_057315495.1. NCBI lineage: Bacteria > Pseudomonadati > Pseudomonadota > Betaproteobacteria > Neisseriales > Neisseriaceae > Eikenella > Eikenella sp. The sequence continues at coordinate 81,397 of NZ_DBHKXY010000024.1, read as the reverse complement.
GGCTGCAGGCGCTGCACGAAAAAGCCAAACACAATCTGCGCACCGCCCGTTTGCTCGGCGGCACGCGGCTGGTGTGCGGCGACGGCTACCTCGGCCTGCCCGAAGTAGCCCCCTTCCGTGGCATCCTTGTGACCGCCGCGCCTGCCGAAGTGCCGCTGCCCCTGCTGCAACAGCTCGCCGTGGGCGGCCGCATGGTGATCCCGCTGGACGAAGGCGGGCAGCAATACCTGTGGCTCATCGAAAAAACCGCCCATGGCTTCCACGAAACCTGCGTGCACGAAGCCCGCTTTGTACCGCTGATTAACGGAACTTAACCGCGATATACGCCGCCCAACCTTGCATGAAACCGCACGGATTGCTTATGATTGCGCTGTTTCCGTGCACAGAAAGCCCGTATCCCCATGAATCAATTGTTTACCTTCCGCACCCTTCCCCTCGCCCTCACCGTTTTCCTCGGCGCTTGCGCCCTCACCCAGCCGCCCGCCCCCGTAGTGTCCGGCAACGGTGCCGGCTACGGCAACAACTACGGCGGCAACACCGCCGCGGCCGACAACAACCCCTACGGCGCGCAGCCCTACAGCCCGCCTGCCGCCACCCAAGCCGCCAATACCACCCCCTACTCTCCGCCCGCTGCTGCGCCCGCTCCCTATACCCCGCCCGCAGCCAGCGCCGCTCCTTCCGGCGGCAGCGGCTACACCCCGTCTTACGCCCCGGTGGACGTGAACGCCGCCCAGCACACCGTGGTGCGTGGCGACACCGTGTATAACATCGCCCTGCGCTACCGCATCAGCCAAGATAATCTGCGCGCTTGGAACAATCTGCCCGACAACAACATCAGCGTCGGCCAAGTATTGCGCGTGAAGCCCGCCGGCTACACCCCGCCCGCCACCGCGCAAACCCCACCGCCCGCTACTCCGCCGCGCACCACCCCCGCGCCTGCGCCCACGCCCAACCCGCCGGCCAACACTGCTGCCACCCCTGCCGCCACGCCTTCCGTATCCGGCAGCACCCGCAGCGCCGCCGGCATCACCTGGCAGCGTCCCACCACTGGCAACATCCTCACCCGCTTCGGCGGCAGTGAAAAAGGCATCAACATCGGCGGCACCGCCGGCCAGCCCGTGGTGGCCGCTGCCGACGGTAAAGTGGTGTACAGCGGTTCCGGCCTGCGCGGCTACGGCAACCTCATCATCGTGCAGCACAACCAAACCTACCTCACCGCCTACGGCCACAACCAGCGCCTGCTCGTGCGCGAAGGCCAAACCGTGCGCCGCGGCCAAAGCATTGCCACCATGGGCAACAGCGACAGCCAGCGCGTGCAGCTGCACTTCGAACTGCGCAAAAACGGCCAGCCGGTAGACCCGCTGCAATATATTCCGAACTAATCCCTCTGGCGAAACAAAGGCTACCTGAAAACTGCAAACCGGTTTTCAGGTAGCCTTTTGAGTGCGTCGACAAAATAAAGCCAGTTATAGTGAATTAAATTTAAACCAGTACAGCGTTGCCTCGCCTTGCCGTACTATCTGTACTGTCTTCGGCTCGCCGCCTTGTCCTGATTTAAATTTAATTCACTATATTTCCGTGTATGGCGGAACACTGCCCCAGGGGCAAGCCATGGCCGTAAAAAGGTGTTGGCTATACCGCCTTCCTCCCGATACTCACCCTATCCAGCCCGGCCAAGTCGCGCAGGATTTCCACCTGCTGCCAGCCGTGTTCGGCCAAAATGCCGCGCACGGCTTCGCCTTGGTTCCAGCCGTGTTCCAGCAGCAGCCAGCCGCCGGGTTTCAGGTAGCCTTGGGCTTGGGCGGCGAGGGTGCGGATATGGCTGAGGCCGTCGGCAAAATCGGTGAGCGCGGCGGCGGGCTCGAAGCGCAGGTCGCCTTGTGTCAGGTGTTCGTCGCCAGCCTCGATGTAGGGCGGATTACTGGCGATGATGTCGAACAGGCCTGCCGCTATCTCAGCAGTTGGCAGGGCGGCAAACCATGAGCCTTGCGCCCATTCGATACTTGCGCCCAGCGCAGCGGCATTGGCTTGCGCCACGGCCAGCGCATCGTGGCTGATGTCGGAAGCACGCACGGCGGCATCTGGGCGTTCCAGCGCTACGGTGAGGCCAATGATGCCGCTGCCGCAGCCCAAATCCCACAGCCGCCCGCCCGGGGGCAGGCGTGCAAGCGCGGCTTCCACCAAAAGCTCGGTTTCGGGGCGCGGAATCAGCACGGCGGGCGATACGCGGAAGCTTCTGCCGTAAAACTCGCGGCTGCCGAGCAGATAAGCCATCGGCTCGCCTAGGCGGCGGCGGGCGGCCAGCATATCGAGCACGGCGTGTTGCGGCTGCGGCAGCTCGTCACCGCTGCGGCTGATGAGCCGCACATGGGAGATGCGGCACACGGCTTCCACCAGCAGCCGCGCCTCCAGGCGGGGCAGGCGGCAGGAATCGAGCCATTGTTGAAAAGTCATGATTGCTTCTTTGTTAAATCAAATGGCGGCTATGGTAGCCGAAACGGCGGCGCGGCAAAAGGCTACCTGAAAGCGGCGGCTTGGACGCAGTTCCCAACCAAGCTAAAAATGGTGGTAGCTATTGAGGCGGCATTTTCAGGTAGCCTCCGGCTCTGCAAGCTTGGAAACGCTTTTCCCTGCCCAACAGGCCATTTTGCCATCGTCATTGGGTGGTGCAGCAATGCGGAAGGCTACCTGAAATTTGGTCGGCTGCCTGTGTTCCAACGGCATCCACCCCCAACCCGTTCGCCCCATCTGCCGCAGGCAATAATCTGCCAAAAAAACGCGGCTATTGCAGCTTTATCCCTTACCCACAAAAGCTGTGGAAAACTTTGTGGAAAACCCTGTGGGAAGCGTAAGATTTCCTGATAAATCAGGCTTTGGCTTAGGTTGCGTAAAAAATGCCCAATTTTTTAAAATTTAAAAATATCAAATAGTTAAATGAAAGAGAAACTTGTCAAGCAGCAGATTTGAGCCTTTATGCCAACCCGAAAGCGGCTCCCTTAGCCCCTTGTGGGAAAACCAAAAAAATTTCCGCCAAAACGCTTGACAGAGCGCGTAGCTAACGTAAATTGCCGTCCTGTCTGAAGATTTGCCCAGCGAAAGATTTATCGTGCCATCAAACCCGTTTTTTCCATCCAAACATACCGACACCCAGCCCGCCGCCTGGTTGTTTTGCCGCGTGATCGACAACTACGGCGACATCGGCGTTTCCCTGCGGCTGGCACGCCGACTGAACGAAGCCGGTTTTCAGGTAGCCCTCTGGCACGACCATCCCGCCTCGCTGGCCAAACTGCTCGGCGATGCCCAGCTGCCCGCCGCCATCCGGGCGCACCATTGGCAGGGCGATGCGGCTGAAAGCATCGCGGCCGAATTGGCCGCGGCGGCACCCGCCTTGGTGATTGAAACCTTCGGCTGCGATTTGCCTCCCGCCGCGCTGGCCGCCGTCCGCACACACCGCCCGCTGTGGCTCAATTGGGAATACCTCAGCGCCGAACCTTGGGCAGAAGCCATGCACGGCAAGCCTTCGCTGCAAGCCGACGGCACGGAAAAATATTTCTGGCTGATGGGTTTTAGCGAAACCAGCGGCGGCCTCCTGCGCGAAGCAGGCTACCTGAAAAAACAGCAGGCCTTCCTCGCCAACCCCGCTGCCCAAGCCGACTTGCGCCGCCGCTTGGGGCTACCTGAAACCCCGCGCTGCGCCGTGCAATGTTTCTGCTTCGGCTATACCGGCGCACAATGGGCCGATTGGCTCGCCGCCTGGCAGGCAGCGGGCGAAGCCTTAGACGTATGGCTGGCCGACCGGCAAATTATCCACAGCCTGCGCCAAGCCGGCGCGATTCCCGAGCATGCCCTGCGCGAGCCCGGCAGCGTGTGGCAGGCCGGCGCGGTGCGGCTTATCCGCATCGGCTTTGTGCCGCAGGCCGAATTTGACGCCGTGCTGTGGCTGGCCGATATGGCCATCGTGCGCGGCGAAGACAGCTTCGTGCGCGCCCAGCTCGCCGGCACGCCCCTGCTGTGGCACATCTATCCGCAGGCCGAGCAGGCGCACCTGCCCAAGCTGCACGCCTTCTGGCATAAAGCCGCCGCGTCCGCCCCGCCGCCCGCCGCCCACCAAGCCCTTTCCGACGACCTGAACCATGCCGACACGCTCACGCCCGCCGCCCGTGCCGAAAGCTGGCGGCAACTGCTGCAACAGCTGCCGAAATGGCGCCAGGCTGCCGAGCAATGGCAGGGCGAACTGCTGCGCCAGCCCGATGCCGTAGAGCGCGTGCTGGCGCGCTGGCCGGGGCTAGTGGGCTGAGCAGGGAAGGTTTATGATACGGCATCTGTGGAGACCATAGAAAGGCACGATATGAGCAGCAAGAAAAAGATTCCGCTGTCGATGAAGATTTGGCTGTCGGCAGTGGTGGTGTTTGTCGTGATGATGGGGTTGTTTGCTGTGTCAGCATCATCCAGCAGCACCGAAATGGTATTGCGCCAAGGAGAAACAACTAATTTTGAAGTGTTCCGCCCGTTTGCTACGGAAATGGTTTGGTATCGGCAATGTTTTTATGCTGAATCCAATCGGCCGGAGCTGGGAGAATACAGCACCAATAACGATGATACGGAGGAGTGGAAAAGCCGCCAAATCTTACGTTTCAACAACCCTGGCGAACCGGTGCACGTTGCCATCAGCTTAAACGGCCAAACCTGTCGCTATCAGGCTTTGCCAACCAGTTCGATGGGCTACCACATGCAATGCCGCGAATTAGGCGCCCAAGCTGACGAAAGCGGTAAAGCATTCCACTTGATCCCTGCATGCCAACTGCGTGAACGCTCAGGCTGGAATAAAGTCAGTATTACTGTGGAAAAAGTCAGCCCGGTATTGGCAGGGGAGCGTGTTACCCTAATCGGCAATCCTCCCTTACAATTTGAGAGCTACTACCCCGGCTCTATTTATAATTTATTGTGGCCAATGCATTTATGGCCGTTTTGGCTGTTCATATTAACTCTGTGGGGTATCATCCTCGGTATTTCCTTATACCGCCGACACAGGCAGATAAAACAAACTCATCCAAAAGCTTAGCTATATGCGGGGAGGTTTTTCAGGTAGCCTTAAGCCGTACATAGGCTACTTGAAGCCCACCCGCGCAGATTTCGGTATAATGCGCCCCTGTTTTAACAACCACCTAATGAGAACAAACGAATGAAGCACCGCACCCTCTCTGCCATTTTGCTGGCCGCGCTGCTGCCTCTGGCCGCCTGCAACGCCCAGCCCGCCTCGCAGCAAAACGCCTCTGGAGCTGCCGCTTCAACCGCCTCCGCGCCCGCCGGCAGCCCCGAAGCCGTTATCCGCAACAAGCTCACCCAAACCTACGGTGACCAAGGCTTGGAAGTGTTGAGCGTTACCCCCGCTCCCGTCAGCGGCCTGTATGAAGTGTTCCTTTCCGGCAACCAGCTGGTGTACATGACTGCCGACGGCAACCATATGTTTACCGGCGATTTGATTGATGTGAACAAACGCAGCAACCTTTCCGAAACCCGCCGCGAAGAGCTCAACCGCATCGACTTCGCCACCCTGCCGCTCGATTCCGCCATTAAAGAAGTGCGCGGCAACGGCAGGCTGAAAGTGGCCGTGTTCTCCGATCCCGACTGCCCGTTCTGCCGCCGTTTGGAAAAAGAATTCGAGCAGATGACCGACATCACCATCTACAACTTCATGATGCCCATCCCCAGCCTGCACCCATCCGCCGAAGCCAAAGCCGTGCGCATTTGGTGCAGCCCGAACCGCACCGCCGCCTGGACCGAGTGGATGCGCAAAGGCACCGTGCCGCCCGAATCTGCCGGCTGCGAAAACCCGGTGGAAGAAACCATGGCGCTGGGCAACCGCTACGGCTTCAACGGCACCCCCACCATGGTGTTCCCCAACGGTAAAATAGTGCCCGGCTATATGTCGAAAGATGATTTGCAGCAAGCATTGGAAGCCAACCAGAAATAAGGCATCTGCCCAAACGGAAGGCTACCTGAAAGTTTCAGGTAGCCTTTTTATTGCCAATGATGCAGCCGGCCGGCGCAGCCGAACCGGCCAAACAATCATCAGTAAGTTGAGTATTGCCCTGCCGGCAGCACACGGGTGACGCCGTTGGCGCCTTGCAGCACGCGTACGCGCTGGCCGGGCTGGAATTGGATGTCGTCTTTCTGCACCACGGAAATCGCATCGCGCGAGCCTTCGAGCTGCACCACGATTTCATAGCCGCGCTGGCTGTCGAGCCCGCGGGTGAGCGACTGAGTACCCAAACCGCCCACCACCGCGCCCAAAATCGCGCTCACCGCCTCGCCGCGGCCATTGCCGAAGTTGCTGCCGCCGATGCCGCCCAGCAGCGAGCCTGCAGCGGTGATCAGCGGGTTGTCTTCGCCGCGGATTCGGGTGGGCGTTACCGACAGCACTTCGCCGTAATATACCCGGGCAGTGTTTTGCGCTTGGGAAGTGGTGTATTGCAGGGCGGAGCTGTTGGCGCAGCCGCCCAGCAGCAGGGCGGCAGATACGGCAGCAGCAAGCAAGCGAGAAGTAGACATGGTGTTCTCCTGAAATGTGATTAAAGATGTGATTAAACGGGCGGGATTATATAGCGGATAATATTATTTTTCGATATAGCGGCATACCTGTGCACTCGCCATATGAGGCTACCTGAAACCGGATGATTTATGAAACTATGTTTCAGGTAGCCTTGCCGTTTGGCGAAAACGTTATTGCGGCCAATTCATTTAATTTTTGCTATGGTTTTGGCCAGCCTTGCCGTATCATGCGCACCGCATGGTTTAGTATGCAAACATTCAATCTTAAACGGAGAGTATCGTGTTCCCCCAATCTTTTTCCCTGAAACGGTTGCTGCCTTGGGCGGCTGTTTTACTGCTGGCCGGCTGCGCCACCACCATCCGCCCGACCGACACCCTGCGCTGGCGCGGCAAAGGCATCAGCGATTTTGTTGCCGAACGCGCCCATCGCATGCCCGATATCGTGCGCCGCAACTGCGTGAAAAATAATGAAGTGCGCAACCTCTATGCCTGGCGCATCGAGCTCTATGAAGTCCGTCAGGCCTATGTTGGCCAATCCGGCAATGTGCAGTATTACCAAAACTACCGCCATTACAACGGCCACGAATACCGCATTGTGGTGACCAAGCCAGACGGCACCATCCTCTCGGTGCGCGATACCGCTTTTGGCAATGCCGATAAAGAATACGGCTGTGAAGAATACCGCGAAGAGCTCAAGCCGTAAAACAGGCCGCAAGCCGCTGATAGTGCGGGAGCTGCCGGTAGCGCAGCCAATAAAGCCAATACGCCGGCCAAGCCCCGTGTGTGGCGCGCCATTGCCATGAATGAAAACAACACCGAAGTCATCTACCCCTCCGCCGCCCACCCCACCGAAGAAGCCGCCAAAGCCGATGCGCTGCGCCAATGCCAACGCGCTTCCGGCAATCAATGCGGCGTGTGGCAGCGCTTTAGCAATATGTGTTTCGGTATGTCGGTGGGGCAGAAAAACGGCCGCCTCACCCATTTTCCCTCCGTCAGCCTAGATGCCCGGCATGCCGACTATGCCGCTATCCAAAACTGCCGCAGCAGCGGCGGCACGCAATGCGATCTGTTTAAACACAGCGTCTGCGCCCTGCCTTGCGACATCACCAAAAACGGCTGCTATTTCGATCAGCCGCTCTTGGGCAGCTATGGCCATTTCAACGGCCAAGTGAAGCCAGTGGGCTTGGATAAGCCGGATGAAGAACCAGACGAAAGCATCCTGCGCATCATCATGCGCCATCCGCGCTAGAGCGGCGTTTGGCAGAAGATACGAAAAGGCTACCTGAAAGTATAAGCTTCAACGCAGTTAAAACGAGCTCTGCGCGTTGCTGCGAAGCTGAAATTTCAGGCAGCCTTTTTTATGGCCGGAAGCAAATGGGTTAAACCGAGCGATTTGAACAGGAGAATGCCGGAGTAACGGTGCTGGCTACGGTTGCTCATCCAACATTTGCTGTAAAGCGGCAAACAGGTTGGTGCCGTTGGCGAATTGATGGAAATCGGGGCGGCCGGCCAGGAAACGGCGCAGTTCGCCGTATCGCTGCAGGCGGAACAATACCAGCGCATAAAGTTCGTTTTCCATGCCGCTTGCTAACGGGCGGCTCTGCATGAAGCGGCAGAAGCTCTCTAAGTCGGGCACTTGCTGCGTAAAGCGGGCAATGTCGGCTTCTATTTGCCCGGCAGGCTGCCGTACCCAATCCAGCATTTGCTCAAGCGTAAAGTGGGCGAAGTCGGGTTCTTGTATGCGCCACTCGTCTTGTATCCCCGTTAAACCCAGCGACGGTTCGCCATTGAGCCGGCTGCTGAAGCTTTTCATCATCTCTTCTTCGCCGAACAGTTTGAAAAACAACGAATCCAGACAATCCGGTTTGGCTTCTATGCGGATGGATACACGCTCACTGATGGGTTGACCGTCAAACACGGCCACCAAATAAGCCTGGGCAACGCTGAAAATGTAGCCGTCTTTAACCCAATAAATAAAACCGCCGGAGGCCGTCTGAAAGCCGCGCGTTTTGAGTTCGGCTTTGAATAATTGTTCCAGCCATTGGCGTTTTACGCTGTCGCGGAATTTTTCGCGCCCGCGTTCGGTTTGCACTTTGTCCCAAGCTTTGAGTAAAGGGGCGGAGAGGCGGTTAATATCCAGCATAATTTTCGTATCCCCATTCAAAATATTTTAATAATTCGGAAACACTTATCTTATCCATTTAATTATCCTGCGTCCAAATGAACATTGCTTATTAATTAAGCGTAATGTGTGTAGGGGAGTCATGTGCACTTGTGCTTATTCCCATGTGGCTTTTCCAGACGGCCTTAATGCGGGATATCGGGCTAAAGAATCTAACCTGTATTTGCTTGCTATTTAATCTGATTTAGATATGTATGGAATGCCATTTCCCATCATAACTATCAAATTCTTTTACATTATCCAATTTCCAGAGACATGCCTGTTTTTTGAATTTATAAAGTCTTTGTGCTTCCATTCCAGCGTAAAGCACATCACTTTTTACAGTTATAGAGCTACCTTTTTCTTCTATTTCAATGATTTTC
>NZ_DBHKXY010000024.1:0-72177 GCF_057315495.1 Eikenella sp. | reverse complement strand
CATCAATATGCTTATTAGCATTGTCTTCCCATTTATACATTTCCATCAGAAAACCATTTAATACAGTTTCGATACTTTCATTCATAACGTAATCCTTTTTGGTTATTAAGCTTCCCACATAAAATAAAATACTTCATTAACAATATCAGTAGGTTGTATCCTGCTGTTAGCAGGCATAGCGTGGGCAGAACGGCCACAGGATGCGTAATTTATGCCCACGCGCTTTTTAACTTCGTTGAAACTGCGTTTTCAGGTAACCTGAAAGGGAAAAGGGCTGCCTGAAAAGCCGTTTCCAACCTTTCAGGCAGCCTGCACATGCGCCTTACAACTCAATCCCTTTCAGCTTCGCCACGGTATTGATGTCTTTATCGCCGCGCCCCGACAGGTTCACCAGAATCACTTGGTCTTTGCCCATCTTCGGCGCGTTTTCCACCGCCCAAGCCACGGCGTGGCTGGATTCGAGCGCGGGAATGATGCCTTCAAAGCGGCACAGTAAATCAAACGCTTCCAGCGCGGCATCGTCATTCGCCGCATGGTATTCCACACGGCCGATGTCGGCCAAATGGCTGTGCTCGGGGCCGATACCGGGGTAATCCAAGCCTGCGGAAACGGAGTGCGTCCCCAAGACTTGGCCGTTTTCGTCCTGCATCAGGTAGCTGCGGAAGCCGTGCAATACGCCGATAGGGGCTTTGCTGGTAATCGGCGCGGCGTGGTCGGGGGTGTCCACGCCCAAACCGCCGGCTTCCACGCCGACGAGGCGCACGTTTTCTTCGCCGATATACGGGTGAAACAGTCCGATGGCGTTCGAGCCGCCGCCCACGCAGGCTACGGCAACATCAGGCTGGCGGCCGATAGCAGCCTGCATTTGTTCTTTGGCTTCGTTGCCGATAACGCATTGGAAATCGCGCACCATTTCGGGATACGGCGCGGGGCCGGCGGCGGTGCCGATGATGTAGAACGTATCGTCCACGCGGGCGACCCATTCGCGCATGGCTTCGTTCATCGCGTCTTTCAGCGTGCGGCTGCCGCTGTCCACGCTGACCACGTTCGCGCCCAATAATTTCATGCGGAACACGTTGGGCATTTGGCGCTGGATGTCGTCCGCGCCCATGTACACGTCACAAGTCATGCCGAAGCGGGCGGCGACGGTGGCAGAAGCCACGCCGTGCTGACCCGCGCCGGTTTCGGCGATGACGCGTTTTTTGCCCATGCGGCGGGCAAGCAATGCCTGACCGATGGTGTTGTTTACCTTATGTGCGCCAGTGTGGTTCAAGTCTTCGCGCTTCAACCAGATTTGCGCACCGCCCAAATGCTCGGACAATCGCGCGGCATGGTAAACGGGGCTGGGCCGGCCGACGTAGTGTTTCAAATCGCGGTGGAACTCTTCCCAAAACGACGGGTCGTTTTTCGCTGCTTGGTAGGCCGCTGCCAATTCTTGCAGGGCGGGAATGAGCGTTTCGGCCACATACAGGCCGCCGTGTTCGCCGAAAAAGCCACGCTCGTCGGGTGCTTGGTAGTTTTGCATGGTTCGTCCTTTAGTAATGGGGTAGAAAGGCTACCTGAAAATGCCAAACCCGTTTCAGGTAGCCTTCATGAATATCAAGGACTCCATTCTAACCGCTTATCCCGCGCTTTCCAAAGCCCGTTTTCTCGCCGCGCCCCATTCCGAAGCCGCAATCCCCGCCGCCACCAAGATTAAGGCCGTGAGCACATAGCCGCCCAGCCGCTCGTCTGGAAAGGCCGCCGCGCCCACCAGCGCGCCGAACACCGGCAGCAGGTTCATCGTGAGCGCCGCCCGCCCCGCGCCAATCGCAATCACGCTTTCCATATAAAACAGCTTGGACAAAATCGCAATAAACACAGAAACATAAAGCAGCAGCAGCCAAGCCTGCCACGGCGGCATTCGGAAGCCCTTCTCCACCCCTTCCCACACATAAAACGGCGCGCTTACCACCACCGCCGCCACACACATCGCCCACAGCAGGCTCGCCCAGTGCACCTTCGGCGCAGCGCGCAGCGCCAGCGAATAGCCCGCATAAATCAAGGAAGTCACCAGCGCCAGCGCATCCCCTTGCGACAAACCCGTTTCCAGCAGCGCGGCCGGATTACCCCGGCCCACCACCCACACCACGCCCGCAAACGACAGCCCCACCCCCAGCCATTGCAGCCAATGCGCCCGCTTGCGCCAAAACAGCACCTCCGCAAGCAACACCATCACCGGAATCAGCGCCGTGATAATCGACACATTCACCACCGACGCCCCGCGCGCAAACGCGCTGTAGAGCACAATATTGAACAGCGCAACCCGCTGCCGCCCACCAGCAACAGCCACAACGCACGCGGTTTGAGCGCAGGCAGATCCTCCCGAATCCGCGCGCGGAACAGCCACGAAAGCAGCAAGGCCGCCAGCACCCAGCGCCAAAACGTAAACTCATAAGGCGAAAGCCAAGCCTTGCCCAGCTTGCCCGCCACATTGCTCGTGGCCCAGAACGCCGGTGCCAAAAACAGCATCACATACGGGTGCGGCAGGCCGTTTGCCTGCCAAATACGGAAACGCATGGTTTCATCCTCTTGCAACAGCCCGCCGCCAGCGGAAGGCTACCTGAAAAATATTTATCACGAAAACACAGTTGCTTACTGGCGAAGATTGCATGCCATGCTCAGGACGGCAGGCAACAAAAAACGCCCCGATAAATCGGAGCGCATCATCCCGTTGCCGCGGCAGAATCCGTTCTGCCGCCTGCGGCCAATCAAACCGGGCAGCATCCCGCCCAAACCGGCCGCGAGTTCCCTCCGCCGGCATTAACCGGTTCAGGTGCAACGGGTATGTTCTCAGCCGCACAAGGCAGCACCCCGACTCAAGGGGGCGGATTATAGTGGAATTCCCAATCCGCTGCTATGGCGTGGCGAGCCTGGCTGTATTGCTGCTGCATATTTGAGTAGGGTAGAGTTGCACACAGCCGTTTGAAGTGCCAAACCTTTTCAATTTTCAGGTAGCCTCAAGTTACCCTTGATATAAGGCTACTTGAAAAACTATGCTCGTATTATCATTATTTCAAAACATATTATTGTAGTCATACGCATATATATCACTCTCATCCAAAGTCCAAATATGCCCATCTAGCTTATCAACCGATATCGATCCGCCTACTCTCTCTCCATCGGAAGTGGAGAATATCCACCTTAATGGATCAAATATAGCGCATTCTAGATTGTCAGGAATGATGAGGTTGTTGTTTTTTATATATTCCATAGCAATATCAATAGCTTTACTTTTTGAGATGTGAGACATGTCTCTATATTCAATAGGAACATTCCATACTGATATTTTCTCATCTCTAATCATTTTTGTGATAGGAATCAGCTTTATCCTGTGAATACATACGCCTAAATATCCGGTGTATAAAACATTTTCTTGATAACTAAAATTTATATCCAATAACTCAAGAAATTTCAGATAATTCCGATTAAATTTTTCTTTTATATAAATGTCACATATGTTGTTCATAATTCAAGTCTATTTAATCAAATAGCCTCATCTGTGAATACATCGGAAAAAGTAGATTAGCTTAACTGCAGGCATGACCCAAATATCGGAGCAGATAAATAGAATACTGCTCCAAGGCTTGCAGTCCAAACCAAACTACGCCTGCCGTCCTTCCAATTTTCAGGTAGCCTCAAGCCACTTTATAAAGGCTACCTGAAAACTACACCAATCCCGCCATCTCGAAAAACGCCCGGTACGCTGCCGCCTTTTTCTGCAAACTCAGCGGATACGCACGTGAGGTGGAAGGCAGGCGGGTGAGGGTGAGATTCCGTCCTGCCAAAGTGAAGGGCAGCGTTTCGCCGGTTTTCGGCATTTTCGGCCCATCGGGCAGCAGGGAGAGCAGCACTTCGGTAGCCTTGCCGCCGGTGGTGCATATATGGCGGCAGCGCGGCAGCCGGGCGAGCACGGCGGGCAAATCCACGGTTTCCACCACGCGCAGGAATTGGTCGGCGGCATTGTCTTGCTCGCGCACGGCCTTGAGCACGGTGGGGCAGGAAGCGATGCCGCGCTCATGCAGGAAGGCTTTGATTTTTTCCGCGTCAAACGCTTTCTCGCCGATTTTTTGAAAATGCGCGGCATCGTTGAAGAACACCAACCCGTACACGCGCCACATGTCGTTGATGAAATTGGGATAGTGAAACTGCATGGCGTGCTTTTCCGCCTTGGGCGGGAAGGTGCCCATCATCATCACGGTGGCTTCGGGCGGCAGCAGGGCGGGAAAGGGGTGGCTTTCGATTTCGGGCATGGCGGCAGTGCAATAATTTTGGGAGCTTCATTATAAAGCGAATAAAAGTGGGAGCCGTTCGATTTTTCCCGCCGGCTATGATAAAGTAGAACCAAGATAAAAGTTTGTTCAACCCTTACCCACTCGAAAGCGAGAAAATAATGTTCCCAGAATATCGCGACCTCATCAGCCAGCTCAAACAATCCGACAAACGCTTTGCCCGTCTGTTTGACGAACACAACGAGCTGGACGAAAAAATCGCCAATATGGCCAAAAACCCGGTTACCGGCAATTTGGACGAAGTGGAAGTGCTGAAAAAACAGAAGCTGCATCTGAAAGACCAGCTCTATCAAATCCTGAAACAGCACGACAAAAATAAGGCCTGATTAAAAACAGGCTCAGAAGGCTACCTGAAAGTTTGGCTTCGCAGAACTTAGCTGCGCTGCGTTTCAGGTAGCCTTTACTGCTTTAAATACGGCCGAAGCTGCCGCTTAACAAACTCTGCCGTTTCCATACAGATAAATACAAAAACTGGACATTTCCCCCACTATCGCTGAAAATGTGCATCTTGCCTGCCAGCGGCAAACTGCGTTTTCAGACGCAATTATTCATTTCAACCGAATTTAAACTGCCTCCCAGCATGAAACCCGCCATCCTCGTTATGCACGGCCCCAACCTCAATCTTTTGGGGCAGCGCGAACCGGAAATCTACGGCCGAACCACCCTTGCCGACATCAATGCCGGCCTACAGGCGCGCGCCGAAGCTGCCGGTTTTGCCTTTGAAGCCGTGCAGAGCAATGCCGAAGCCGTGCTGCTTGAGCGTGCCCAGGCGGCCATGGCCGACCATACCGCCTTCATCATCATCAACCCGGCAGCCTACACCCACACCAGCGTCGCCCTGCGCGATGCGCTCGCTGCCGCCGGCAAACCCTTTATCGAAATCCACCTCTCCAACGTGCACGCCCGCGAGCCCTTCCGCCGCCATTCCTATTTTTCCGATTTGGCGCAGGGCGTGATTTGCGGGCTGGGTGCGCACGGCTATTCCGCCGCGCTGGATTTCGCCATTGAATACTTGCAACAAAAACAGGTCGGCTAAAGCCCGGCTCCGAATCCCTTAAAAGGACCTCTCATTATGGATTTACGCAAACTCAAAAAACTCATCGACTTGGTGGAAGAATCCGGCATTGCCGAGATTGAAGTAACCGAAGGCGAAGAAAAAGTGCGCATTACCCGCTCGCTGGCTGCTCCGCAGCCCGTGTATGCCGCTGCGCCTGCCGTGGCTGCCGCTCCGGCCGCTGCCGCGCCCGCTGCAGCCGCAGGCGCGCCTGCCGCCCCCGAGCGCGATTTGAGCAAGGCGCAAACCTCGCCCATGGTAGGCACTTTCTACCGCGCCCCCGGCCCGAACGCGCCGGCGTTTGTGGAAGTGGGCCAGAGCGTGAACGCCGGCGACACCTTGTGCATCATCGAAGCCATGAAGCTGATGAACGAAATCGAAGCCGAACGCAGCGGCGTGGTGAAAGAAATTCTGGTGGAAAACGGCCAGCCGGTAGAGTTTGGCGAGCCGCTGTTTATCATCGAATAATTTTTCAGGTAGCCTTTTTGCCTGTTTTATCGGTGCATGCCTATGGGAATGACTGTTGAAATGCATAGGGTATCGGAGGAGAAACTCAGGGCATATGCCTCCGATTCCCGCCGTTTTCGGAAGTTTTTGGACAAAGAGTGGTCGTTTGACGATCCGAGCGTGCTGTATGTGGATAAATATTGGGATGCGCTGACTTTTCTCGTAAGCGGACAACCCCGTACTGCTGAAAACGAGGGGGAGTTGCTTACCCATGTTATTCTTGGTTATTCCCGTATCCAATATCGTTTCGAACATATTCCCGCGTTTTACATATCTGTGAAAAAAGTTGGTTTCTTCAATTGGGCGCTATCCGAACTATCGTTGGAAGAGGCGAGGCAACGCTGCAATGTAACAGCTATGGCAGAAGCCGATGTTTATTTGTCGGATGCTTGGGCAAATGATGATGAAGCATGGGCTGATTTACAGCCCTTACTAATCGACCTGAAAGCATTCTATGCCGCCGCAGGAAAAAACCGAGAAGCTGTAATCAGCTTATTTAACCATTAAATTCAGTGGTATCCGAATGAAAGAGTGAATTTCATGCTGAAAAAAGTCCTCATCGCCAACCGTGGCGAAATCGCCCTGCGCATATTGCGCGCCTGCCGCGAAATGGGCATCGCCACCGTGGCCGTGCATTCCACTGCCGACAACGACAGCCTGCACGTTAAGCTGGCCGACGAATCCGTCTGCATCGGTCCCGCCCCCTCTGCACAGAGCTATCTGCACATTCCCTCCATCATTGCCGCCGCCGAAGTAACCGGCGCCGACGCCGTCCACCCCGGCTACGGCTTCCTGGCCGAAAACGACCGCTTTGCCGAGCAGGTGGAGGAATCCGGCTTCATCTTCATCGGCCCGCGTGCCGATACCATCCGCCTGATGGGCGACAAAGTGTCTGCCAAAAAAGCCATGCTCGAGTCCGGCGTGCCTTGCGTGCCCGGTTCGGACGGCGCACTTCCCGACGATCCCGACGAAATCCTGAAAACCGCCGAACGCGTGGGCTACCCCGTGATCATCAAAGCTTCCGGCGGCGGCGGCGGGCGTGGCATGCGTGTGGTGGAAAAGAAAGAAGACCTGATTAAGGCCGTGGAAATGACCAAGGCCGAAGCCGAAGCTGCCTTCGGCAACCCGATGGTGTATATGGAACGCTTCCTGCAACGCCCGCGCCACGTGGAAGTGCAGGTGCTGGCCGACGAGCACGGCAACGCCATTTATCTGGGCGAGCGCGACTGCTCCATGCAGCGCCGCCACCAAAAGGTAATCGAAGAAGCGCCCGCGCCCGGCATTACCTCCAAAGAGCGCGAGAAAATCGGCAAAGCCTGCGTGGCCGCCTGCAAACGCATTGGCTACCGCGGCGCCGGCACGTTTGAATTTCTGTATGAAGACGGCGAGTTTTTCTTCATCGAAATGAACACCCGCGTGCAGGTGGAACACCCCGTAACCGAGCTGATTACCGGTATCGACATCGTGCAGGAACAGCTGCGCATCGCCGCCGGGCTGCCGCTGCAATACAAGCAAAAAGACGTGGTAATCCAAGGCCATGCTTTTGAGTGCCGCATCAATGCCGAAGACCCCTACAGCTTCATCCCCAGCCCGGGCTGCATCACCAGCTGCCATCTGCCCGGCGGCTTCGGCGTGCGCGTGGACAGCCACATCTACCAGGGCTACCGCATCCCGCCGAACTACGACAGCCTCATCGGCAAAATCTGCGTGTATGGCAACGATCGCGAGCAGGCCATCGCCAAAATGCGCGTTGCCCTCTCCGAGCTCACCGTGAGCGGCATCAAAACCAATGCCCCGCTGCACGATGACCTGTTCCGCGACCCCGGCTTCGCCAAAGGCGGCGTGAGCATCCATTATCTGGGGCACTGGCTGGAAGAGCGCAAAGTGCAGCTGCAAGCTGAAAAGCAGGCTGAAAAATAGTTTGTTGTGTTCAGATGAATCAAAGGCTACCTGAAATTTTCAGGTAGCCTTTTTCTGAATCCGCTTAGTGGAAGATTACGTCGTCTTCATCATCCTGAAACAGGAATTGCGCGATGAAATTGTAGAAATCTCTACGCGGCTTCCAGTTGTTTTTCAATAGCACGCGACCTTGCGGCGTATCGATACGGGCGTGCATAAACGAGCCGGGTGATTCGATTTGCGAGAATTTAGATTTAATGCCACGAATTTCCCGATACACCACAACGTGTTCTTTAAACAGGGTTTGCAGGATAAAGCCGTGTTCGTACAGCGTGAGGCGCGATCTGATTTGGTCGGCCACATAAGTGCCGTAGCAGACGGTAAACAGCACGTTGAATAGCCCAACATTAGCGTGGATGCCCTCGCCCATGCCGGCTATATTCCAAATAAACATCAGGAGCAGGAAGATAATGGTGGCGAGGAAGGTCCAAGTGAGGGTGTGGCGGAAGGTGGCGAGCTGCCGGCCTAGTTTGCGGTGGCGCATGGTGTGTGTCTCTTTGAATTTATGAAGGGGTTGATTGTGATATAAACAATCAATATCTGCTTGTTTTGATTAATTTCTGCCTTTTCAGGTAGCCTGTAGGCAACAGTGGGTGGCGAATATGAATGAATACCTCCATTCCGCGGGCAGCTTGCCCAAGGCTACCTGAAACTGCTGTTGCCCTCGCGTGTTACAATAGCCACCCTTTCCCGCCGGAATCAGGTGCATACCATTTTAACTTCGTTGAAGCGAATGCTTTCAGGTAGCCTTTCCGGCTTTCCACATCATTCCAAGAAAGTTACCCCATGAAACACATCATCCGCCGCAATAGCGAGCCCAACAGCGGCAACTGGGAGCGCGACACGCTGGAAAAACTGCTGCTCGAAGCCTATCGCGAGCAGCGCCGCGCCCGCATTTGGAAGCTCATTTTCCGCCTATTGCTCATTGCCTTTCTGGCGCTCTATTTGTTTGCCATTTTCGGCAATATCGGCAGCCTCAATCCCGCCTCCGCCGGGCCGCACACTGCCGTAATCCGCCTCGAAGGCGCGATTACCGCCGGCGAAAACCAGGCCGGGAAACTGCGCCAGGGTTTGGAGACTGCCTATAAAAACAAACAGGTGCGCGGCATCATCATCCGCGCCAACAGCCCCGGCGGCTCGCCCGTGGTATCCGGCGTGGCCTATCGTGAAATCCGCCGCCTGCGCGCCGAACATCCCGGCATCCCCGTGTATGTGGTGGCCGAAGACATTTGCGCCTCCGGTTGCTACTACATCGCCGCTGCCGCCGACAAAATCTATGCCGACCAATCCAGCATCGTCGGCAGCATCGGCGTGGTTGGCAGCAGCTTCGATCTCACCGGCCTGATGCACAATATGGGCATCCAGCGCCGCCAGCGCACCGCCGGCAGCAACAAAGGCATGGGCGACCCCTTCAGCCCGGAAACCCCCGAGCAAACCGCCATCTGGCAAGGCATGCTGGACGACATCCACCAGCAATTCATCAAAGCCGTGCGCGACGGGCGCGGCAAACGCCTGAACGAAGCGGATAATCCCGACCTGTTCAGCGGCCGCGTGTACACCGGTAATGAAGCGCTCAAAACCGGCCTCATCGACGGCCTGGGCGATATCTACAGCGTATCGCGCGACATCATCAAAGCCCCCGAGCTGGTGGATTACACCCCCGCCGACGACATCAGCCGCCTGTTCAGCAAAGGCGTAGGTGCCAGCGTGCGTCAAGGCTTGCAGGAGGCAGTGCAGGAGCAGCCATGGTAGGTATTTAGTATGTGGTCTTGGTAATTAAAAGGCTACCTGAAACTATTTTTAAGCAACACGCTTTTTACGCCGGCCAAAGGCGAACAAAAAACGGCAAACGGAATCAATCCGTTTGCCGTTTTTTCTCACTCCGTTGCCACTGCGTTTTGATTAACGCCTCAGCTTCGCCGAAGCTCAAGCTTGGCTATGCCAAGGGTGAGCTTTCAGGTAGCCTTTAGGCCAGTTTGGTGGCCACGTCGCGCAGGGCGGTGCGCAGGCCTTCTTCGATTACGGGGTGGTAGAAGGGCATATCGAGCATCTGCGGCACGGTCATGTGCTGCTGGTGTGCCCAAGCGAGGAGGTGGGCGATGTGCTCCAGCGCGGGGCCGACACCTTCGGCGCCGAGGAAGCGGCCGGTTTCGCGGTCGGCATACACGCGCAGGCTGCCTTGGTTCACCAACATCACGCGGCTGCGGCCTTGGTTGCGGAAGGATACTTGGCCGGTCACGAGCTTGCTGCCGTATTCTTTTTCCAGCTGGGCAAAGCGCGCACCCACGCTGATGATCTGCGGGTTGGAGAACACCACGCCGATCATGCTGCGGCGCAGGCCGTCCCGTATATCGGGGTAGCGGCCGGCGTTTTCACCGGCGATTTTGCCTTGGTCGGAAGCTTCGTGCAGCAGGGGCAGCTGGTTGGAGGCGTCGCCGGCAATGAAAATGTGCGGGATGCTGGTTTGCATGGTGCGCGGGTTGGCCACGGGCACGCCGCGTGCGTCTTTCTCGATATTGAGGTTTTCCAGCCCGATGTTGTCCACATTGGGGCGGCGGCCGATGGCGGCGAGCAGGTAGTCGGCGGTGAATACGCCGCTTTCGCCGTCTTGCGTCCACGCTACTTCCACTTGGCCTTTGTCGTTGAGCCGGGTTTCGGTTTGGGCGTTGAGGTGCAGCGGGATTTCCTGGCCGAAGATGGCTGTGGCGTCTTCCTGCACCACGGGGTCGGAAATGCCGCCGATGAGGCCGCCCAGGCCGAACATTTCTACGCGCACGCCGAGGCGGCTCAAGGCTTGGCCGAGCTCGAGGCCGATCACGCCGGTGCCGAATACGGCCACGCTTTCGGGCAGGCTGTCCCATGAAAATACGTCATCGTTGATAACCAGGCGGTCGCCCAGCGCCTGCCATTGCGGCAGCACGATGGGGCGGGAGCCGGTGGCGATCACGATGCGTTCGGCGCGGATTTGGGTGTGGTCGTCGATTTGCACGGTGTGCTCGTCGATGAATTTGGCCTGCCCCATGATGCGGCGCTCGGCCGGCCAGGCTTCTACGTCTTCCAGCACGAAGCCGACGAAGCGGTCGCGCTCGGATTTAACGCGGTTCATCACTTCTTCGCCATTTACGCTGATGCTGGATTTGTCCAGATGCACGCCGAAGGGATCGGTGTGCAGGGCGTGGTGGCGGGCTTCCGCGGCGGCAATCAAGAGCTTGGAGGGCATGCAGCCGACGCGGGCGCAGGTGGTGGCGAACATGTGGCTTTCGATGATATAAACGTTTTCGGTGTGGAGGCGGGCATTGCGGAAGGCGCCCATGCCGGCGGTGCCGCCGCCGATAACAACGACGTCTGCGGTAAGGTGTTTCATGTCTGCTTTCCTTATGTGGGAAGACCTTTCAGGTAGCCTGTATGGCCGGCCGGGAGGCTACCTGAAAAATATCGGCTGCTGCGGTGTAACAGGCTACCTGAAAGGTCTTGGGAAAAGAGCCGCCCTATTGGGGCGGCTCGCAAAGCTATCTACTGTATTGGCAACTGGATAGCTGGGAAATTAGGCGTGTTTGGCCAAGTATGCGTCCAGGTCTTCGCTGCCGCCGATGTATTTGCCGCCGATGAACACTTGCGGGGCGGTTACTTTACCGGTGATGGCGCGTACGGAAACGATGCTGGCGTCTTTGCCCAACACGATTTCTTCGTAGGCCAGGCCTTTTTCCTGCAAAGCGGCTTTGGCTTTGGCGCAGAAGGGGCAGCCGGGTTTGGTGAAGATGGCGATGGATTCTTGCGGTTTCCAGTTCGGAGCCACGAATTTCAGCATGGTGTCGGCATCGGAAACTTCAAAGGGGTCGCCTTCTTTGATCGGCTCGATGAAGGCTTCCACGATTTTGCCGTCGTCTACCAGCATAGAGTAGCGCCAAGAGCGTTTGCCGAAACCGATGTCTTCATCGCTCACTTCCATGCCCATGCCGCGGGTGAATTCGCCGTTGCCGTCGGGAACCATGGTGATGTTGTGGGCTTCTTCGTCGGCAGCCCAGGCGTTCATTACGAAGGTGTCGTTTACGGATACGCACAGGATGTCGTCGATGCCGTTTTCTTTAAATGCAGGAGCCAGCTCGTTGTAGCGCGGCAGGTGGCTGGAAGAGCAGGTGGGGGTGAACGCGCCGGGCAGGGCGAATACCACTACTTTTTTGCCTTTGAACAATTCGTCGGTGGTGACGTCTTTCCAAGAATCGGCCACGCGGGTGTGGAAGGTTACTTTCGGAACTTGCTGGCCAACCAGTTGGTCACGGGATTTGATGTTGATAGACATATAGAGCTCCTTATATCAGGGTGTCAGAAATAATGCGGATGAATTTGCGAGATACGGTGTATCGATAAGGCGGCATTCTAGCCGCCGCCAGGCGATTTGTATAATTTATAGTTCAAATAATATGAATTATTTTTAGCTATAAATTCCGGTAACGCCGTATCGGTGCAAATATTCAGGAACAACAGTTATTCTTAATTAGGGCTGGCGGCAGAAATTCAATAGGCTGGGCAGAAATTTGTTGCTCAAGGCTGCCTGAAACTATTTTATCTAATAAAAATCAATAGATTAAAACGAAAATAGCCTTTTCTCTTGAAAAAAAAACGGCCAAACCCATTTACTGGGCAAGTTAAAGCGCCAGCAAGGCGCAGTCTGAATTCTACTAATTTCTAAGGAGCAATCCATTATGGCAAAAGTTATCGGTATCGATTTGGGTACCACCAATTCCTGCCTGGCCATTTCTGAAAACGGCCAGACTAAAGTAATCGAAAACGCCGAAGGCGCACGCACCACTCCCTCCGTTATCGCCTATTTGGACGGCGGCGAAATCCTCGTGGGCGCACCGGCCAAACGCCAGGCTGTTACCAACGCGAAAAACACCATCTACGCGGTAAAACGCCTGATCGGCCACAAATTTGAAGATAAAGAAGTGCAGAAAGACATCGACCTGATGCCTTTCAAAATTGTAAAAGCCAAAAACGGCGACGCTTGGGTGGAAGCGCAAGGCAAAGAGCTGTCTCCGCCGCAGATTTCCGCCGAAGTGCTGCGCAAAATGAAAGAAGCCGCTGAAGCCTATTTGGGCGAAAAAGTAACCGAAGCAGTGATTACCGTGCCTGCCTATTTCAACGACAGCCAACGCCAAGCCACTAAAGATGCAGGCCGCATCGCCGGTTTGGATGTGAAACGCATCATCAACGAACCGACCGCAGCCGCACTGGCTTTCGGCATGGACAAAGGCAGCAAAGGCGACCGCAAAATCGCCGTGTACGACTTAGGCGGCGGTACCTTCGATATTTCCATCATCGAAATTGCCGATTTGGACGGCGAAAAACAGTTTGAAGTACTCTCCACCAACGGCGACACCTTCCTCGGCGGTGAAGACTTCGACCAACGCTTGATCGACTACATCATTTCCGAGTTCAAAAAAGACCAGGGCATCGACCTGAAAACCGATGTGATGGCCTTGCAGCGCCTGAAAGAAGCCGCCGAAAAAGCCAAAATCGAACTTTCCAGCGGCCAGCAGACCGAAGTGAACCTGCCCTACATCACCATGGACGCCACCGGCCCCAAACACTTGGCCATGAAGATTACCCGCGCCAAGTTTGAAAGCCTGGTGGAAGACCTGATCGAGCGTTCCATCGAGCCTTGCCGCACCGCCATCAAAGATGCCGGCCTGAGCGTGAACGACATCGACGACGTGATTTTGGTGGGCGGCCAGAGCCGTATGCCCAAAGTTCAGGAAACCGTGAAAGAATTCTTCGGTAAAGAACCGCGCAAAGACGTGAACCCCGATGAAGCCGTGGCCTTGGGTGCCGCCATTCAGGGTGAAGTGTTGGGCGGCGGCCGCAGCGACGTGTTGCTGCTGGACGTTACCCCGTTGTCTTTGGGCATCGAAACCATGGGCGGTGTGATGACCAAGCTCATCAACAAAAACACCACCATCCCCACCAAGGCTTCGCAAGTGTTCTCCACCGCCGAAGACAACCAGAGTGCCGTAACCATCCACGTGTTGCAAGGCGAACGCGAACGCGCTTCCGCCAACAAGTCGCTTGGCCAATTCAACCTCGGCGATATTGCCCCCGCCCCGCGCGGCATGCCGCAGATTGAGGTAACATTCGATATCGACGCCAACGGCATCCTGCACGTGTCTGCCAAAGACAAAGGTACTGGCAAAGCCGCCAACATCACCATCCAAGGCTCTTCCGGCTTGAGTGAGGAAGAAATCGAACGCATGGTGAAAGACGCGGAAGCCAATGCCGAAGAGGATAAAAAACTGCACGAGCTGGTGCAGAGCCGCAACCAGGCCGAAGCCTTGATTCACTCCGTGAAGAAATCGCTGGCCGACTACGGCGACAAACTCGACGCAGCCGAGAAGGAAAAAATCGAGGCCGCCATCAAAGAGGCCGAAGAAGCCGTAAAAGGCGACGACAAAGCCGCCATCGATGCCAAAGCCGAAGAGCTGGGCAAAGCCAGCCAGAAACTGGGCGAAATGCTGTACGCCGATGCCCAGAAACAGGCTCAGGAAGCCCAAGCCGGCCAGTCTGCCGATAACGAGCAACCGAAAAAAGGCGACGATGTAGTGGATGCCGAGTTTGAAGAAGTGAAAGACGACAAATAAGCATCAGCTGCTTAGCGTGATGAAGGCTACCTGAAAATTTTCAGGTAGCCTTTGTTTATAGCTAAAACATCTCGTTCTTCATAATAGCGTGATGCTTGCTGATACTGTTTGCGTTTATCCGGTATCCCATCCTATTGCCTATCCTGCTTGCGTTAAGATTGGCTGCAGGCATAGAGAAGATAAAGCAGTTTTGTTACAATAGCCGCCAATTTTCTTAGCAAGTTCATTGTATCCGTAAGAAAAACAAACAGCCGGCGGGCAGCCGCCGTTTTTGTGTAATCCACATATAAACCTACTATAAAGGGACATCATGTCTGACAAACTGATTCTGGTATTAAACTGCGGCAGTTCCTCCGTTAAAGGCGCCGTATTGGATAGCACCAACGGCGAAGTTTTGCTGAGCTGCCTGGCCGAGAAGCTCAATTTGCCCGACGCGCGCATCATCTTCAAAGTAAATGGCGAAAAACACACCGTGAGCCTGGCCGAGAAGCCGAACCACACCGGCGCCGTGGAAGCCCTGATGGCCGAACTCAAAGAGCGCAAGCTCGACCAACGCATCGGCGCAGTCGGCCACCGCGTGGTGCATGGCGGCGAACGTTTCAAAGAATCCTGCCTGATTGATGATGAAGTGATCAAAGGCATTGAAGAGTGCATCATGCTCGCGCCGCTGCACAATCCTGCCCACCTGCTCGGCATCCGTGCCGCCATGAGCATTTTCAGCCACGTGCCGCACGCCGTGGTGTTCGACACCGCCTTCCACCAATCCATGCCCGAGCATGCCTACACCTACGCCGTGCCGCGCGAGCTCTACCGTAAATACGGCCTGCGCCGCTACGGTGCCCACGGCACCAGCTATCGCTTTGTGGCTGCCGAAGCCGCCCGCCTGCTCGGCCGCAGTGAAGAAGGCTTGCGCTTGGTGATTGCCCACCTCGGCAACGGCGCTTCCATTGCTGCTTCCAATAGCGGCAAGTGCCGTGATACCAGCATGGGCCTCACCCCGCTCGAAGGCTTGGTGATGGGCACCCGCAGCGGCGACATCGACGCTAACGTGTTCCCCTTCCTGCACAATAACGCCGGCCTGAATATCGAGCAAATCACTGACCTGCTGCACAAACAAAGCGGCCTGCTCGGCATTTCCGAGCTTTCCAACGACTGCCGCGAAATCGAAGAAGCCGCCGGCAAAGGCCATGAAGGCGCCAAGCTCGCGCTGGAAGTATTCGCCTACCGCCTGGCCAAATACGTTGCTTCCATGAGCGTGGCCGCAGGCGGCTTGGATGCGCTGGTGTTCACCGGCGGCATTGGCGAAAACTCCGACACCATCCGCAGCAAAACCATCGGCTACCTGGGCTTCCTCGGCCTTACCGTAGATGAAAAAGCCAACCTTGCCGCCCGCTTCGGCGAAGGCGGCATCATCAGCCAAGCCGGCAGCACACCGCTGGCCATGGTTATCCCCACCAACGAAGAGCTGATGATTGCTCAAGATACTGCCCACCTGGCCGGTATTGAATAAGCCAAGCGGCTGTTAAAGCAAAATAAAGGCTACCTGAAACTGTTTATCTTCAGTTTCAGGTAGCCTTTTGTTTGTCTGTTATTTGTATATCGGGTAAGCCTAGAGTGAGGCTACCTGAAAATTATTCCCCTGCTCAATGTGGTCGGACAGGGGAACAAGCGGCAAACCAGAGTTTGGTTTTCACTTCGTTGGGGCTGAAGTTTTCAGGTAGCCGTTTGCATTTGGAGTGATTACAGCGTTTCCACCGTGTGCTGGTCGTTGGTGTAGACGCAGATGCTGCCGGCGATTTCCAGCGCTTTTTTCACTACGGTTTCGGGCGGCAGCTCGGTGTTTTCCATCAGCGCGCGGGCGGCAGCCTGGGCGAATGAGCCGCCGCTGCCGATGGCGGCGATGCCGCCTTCCGGTTCGAGCACGTCGCCGTTGCCGGTAATGATGAGGGTGGTGTCTTTGTCGGCCACAATCAGCATGGCTTCAAGGCGGCGCAGGGCGCGGTCGGTGCGCCATTCTTTAGCCAGCTCGATAGCAGATACAGTGAGCCGGCCTTGGTGTTTCTGCAATTTGGCTTCAAAAAGCTCAATCAGGGTAAATGCATCGGCCGTGCCGCCGGCAAATCCGGCCAAAACGGTGTTGTTATACAGTTTGCGCACTTTGCGCGCAGTGGCTTTGATGATGGTGTTGCCCAGGCTGACTTGGCCATCGCCGCCAATGGCGACTTGGTTGCTCCGGCGTACGGAAACGATGGTGGTGCCGTCGAATTGCTGCATGGTGCTTCCTTTGTTGAAACAGTTGGGAATAGGCGGCAGATTAGGGCGGCCGCGCGAATTTCAATTTGTTTACCAGCTGGCAGAAGCTAGAGGCTACCTGAAACAGAGCTTGCTGTTTGCAGTTGGGTTGAAACTTATGCTTTAGCTGCGCAGAAATTCGCTGCGCTCATTTTCAGGTAGCCTCTGAGTAGTCCCGGCTAGCTGGCGATGTATCAAAAAGGAACCAAACTATATGCCTGTACCGCATGGAGGCGATTATCCTCGAAGGCTAGCTGAAAGCGTAAACTGCAGCGCAGCCCATTTCTCCCGTTTGCACCGCCCAACTGTTTATAAGATAATGGCGGCGTTTTATGCGGCTGGCACAGCCGCCCGATTTTCCCAACCAAATAACTGAAACCAAAAGGGATAACTATGTCCTTCCTTAAACTCACCGAACAAAACGTGCGCGGCAAAACCGTGCTGATCCGTGCCGACCTGAACGTGCCGATTAAAGACGGCAAAATCGGCGACGATACCCGCATCCGCGCCTCGCTCGCCTCCGTGCGCTACTGCCTGGAAAACGGTGCGGCCGTTATCCTGATGAGCCACCTCGGCCGTCCCACCGAGGGCGAATTCAAGCCCGAAGACGACCTCGCGCCCGTGGCCGCGCATCTGGGCAGCCTGCTCGGCCTCACTGTGCCCGTGAGCAGCGATTGGCGGCAAAACCCGCCGCGCCCGCAGCCTGGCGAAGTGGTGATGCTGCAAAACGTGCGCGTGAACAAAGGCGAGAAGAAAAACAATGCTGAGCTCGGTCAGGCCTACGCCGCGTTGTGTGATATTTACGTGAACGATGCCTTCGGCACCGCGCACCGCGCCGAAGCCTCGCTGGTGGCCGTGGCCGAAGCCGCACCCGCTGCCTGCGCCGGCATTTTGCTGGCTGCCGAATTGGACGCACTGGGCAAGGCACTGAAAAATCCAGCCCGCCCGCTGGTGGCGATTGTGGCCGGCAGCAAAGTGTCCACCAAGCTCACTATTCTCAACAGCCTGGCCGACAAAGTGGACCAGCTGATCGTGGGCGGCGGCATCGCCAACACCTTCCTGCTCGCCGCCGGGCAGCCCATCGGCAACTCGCTAGCCGAGGCCGATTTGGCTGCCGAAGCCCGTGCCGTGGCTGAAAAAATGGCAGCCAAAGGCGGCGCCGTGCCGCTGCCGCAAGACGTGGTATGCGCCAAAACCTTTGCCGCCGATGCCGCAGCCGAAACCAAAGCCGTGGCCGAGGTGGCCGCAGACGATATGATTCTTGACATCGGCCCGCAATCCGCCGCCTCGCTCGCCGCGCTGCTGCGCGAAGCCGGTACGATTGTGTGGAACGGCCCGGTGGGCGTGTTTGAGTTTGACCGTTTCGCCGAAGGTACGCGCGTGATGGCCGAAGCCATCGCCGAAAGCCGCGCCTTCTCCATCGCCGGCGGCGGCGACACCCTGGCCGCCATCGCCAAATTTGGCATCGCCGACAAAATCAGCTACATCTCCACCGGCGGTGGCGCGTTCTTGGAGTTCCTGGAAGGCAAACAACTGCCCGGCGTGGCCGTGCTGGAAAAACGTGCGGCGGGCTGATACGGCCGGTGTTGAATGAATAGAAAAAGGCTACCTGAAAGTTCCAGGTAGCCTTTGTGGTATCAGATTCCGTGTGGGTAACCAGTGCCACGTACCGAGCTGATTATGCCGCACTTATTTCCCTTAATCTGGCCAGATTCTGATTAATGGCATCACGAACAACGGACGGATTCAACACACCTGTCGCGCCCAGTGCCAGCACGTGCAAGTATTCTGTCAGCAAGTTAACGCGCCAGAAATATTCTTTTTCCACTCCGTCGTCAATATATCGGTCTAACTCTTCTTGTGCATTTTTCACCGATTCGCCATCCAGAATTTTTTGTATCCATTCCTGATGTTCGTCATCGTCATGCCATTTCGATTTCACGTCTTCACGCAGCATTCGGGTGATTTCTTGTTTGACGCTTTCGTCGTGGGTTAAGAAGAATTTCAAACAATAACAGGGTTCGATAAACGTCCACAAGTTGAAATTTCCGTTGAATTTCAGCTTGGTTAAAGCATCTAAGCAGATTTCCGTTTCTTGAATGCGGTTGGTGCAAAACAGGCTAAATAGCAGGTGGTAGGCCTTTCCCAAGTCGGCTTTGTTGGTTGGGCTGAATTTTTTACTCAACTCCGCTGCTTTTTTCATCTGGGCCGGGGATAAATTATCTGAAAGCAGTAAATCGGAAAACATCAGGTTCGCCTCTCCATCATTCAAAATTTCTTCAGCTTGATTTTCACTTAGGCAGCAAATATGCCTGCTTCATTTCCAGATAAGCTCAAAGGCTACCTGAAAACCATCATCTCTGTTTTTCAGGTAGCCTTTGTTCATTACAACTTCAACACCCATTTGCGGTAGGCGAATTCGCCGCCCATCAGGATGCCCATTAAGATGTAGGCGATGATGCCGGTGTAGAGTGCCCACCAGCGGTATTGTTCGAGCAGTACGAGCAGGGCGGCGAGGCTGCCGTTGAGGATGAAAAAGCCGCACCAGATTTGGGTAACGCGGCGGGTGTAGGCCACGCCTTCGGGCGGCAGGTCGGGGTGTTGCAGGCGGGCGAGGCGTTCGATGATGCTTTGTTTTTGCGTGAGGCTGAGGCCGAACAGCAGCAACAGCAGGCCGTTTACCCACACGGGATACCAATACATGCTGCCGGGCCGCTTTAACAGGAGGATGGCGGCGAAGAAGGCGGCCACGAGGAGGGAAACGCGCCGCTGGCCGGGATCACGCTGCATGGCGGCGCGGGCGAGCCAGAGCAGGAGCATGAAGCCGGCCAGCGGATAAAACCAGCCCTGCTCGCGGCCGTAATACCAGAGCAGGGGGTAGAGTACGCTCAAGATGCCGAGCAGGATTTTGGCGGCGGTTTTCACGCTTCGGGCTTGGCTTCTTGGTAGAGCTTGGATACGGCGGCCACGATGTCGTCGATGGTGCGGACGTTGCGGAAGTCGTCGGCTTGGAGTTTGTAGCCGGTTTGGCGTTTGATTTGGTCGAGCAGGTCGATGGCGTCGATGCTGTCGATTTCCAGGTCTTCGTAGAGGTTGGTGCTGCCGGTTACGTTGCTGGTGTCGATTTCAAACATGTTTTCCAGTATGTCGAACAGGAAGGCACGGATTTCGGTTTCGGTCATGGGTGTTCCTTATAATGATGGGTGGCGACCGGGCAGGAATGCCCGGCCTATGTTTCAGGTAGCCTGCTACCTTCGGCTTGGCGGAAGTCCGCTGCACTTGCTTTCAGGTAGCCTTTGGCAAACGGCTTGGGCTTAGGTGCGGTGTTTCTGCACAAAGGCGGCCAGTGTGGACACATTGGCGAAGCTGTCGCGCAGTTCTTGGTTTTCGCCGTCGAGCTGGAAGCCGAAGTGTTTTTGCACGGCCAGGCCGAGTTCGAGTGCGTCTACGGAGTCGAGGCCGAGACCGCTGTCGCCGAACAGGGCTTCTTCGTCGCCGATGTCGGCGGGCGTGAGGTCTTCCAGGCCGAGGCTGTCGATAATCAGTTGTTTGATTTCTTGTTTCAAATCAGTCATGTTTTTGGCTTCTTTCATTGAAGTATTGTTGCAGGTGGTCGTTAAGGCGGCGGGCGGCAATGGGCAGGGGGTGCTTGTTTAACCAATCCTGCGGGTTGATGTCGTCGCCCACAATAAAGCGGTAGGCCGGTTTTTGCAGCGGGATTTTGTACCACGGCTGGCCTTTTTTGAAGTTCGGCGGCTGCATTTGAATCACCACGGGGGTGATGACCTGCGCGCTTCTGAGGCCGATGGATACTGCGCCGCGATGAAATTTCACCACACCGTCCCAGCCGGTGCGCGTGCCTTCGGGGAATACCAGCAGGCATTGCTGCTGCAAAACTTGGTGCACGGCTTCCACAAAATCCAAATCTTCCTGATTGGGCAGGTAGCCGCAGGCGCGGATTTGCCCGGCCATGGCCGGGTTGCGCTGCAAATCGGCTTTCACGATGCAGTTGGCTTCGGGCACGCGGCCGAGCAGGAACACCACATCGAGCAGCGAGGGATGGTTGGCCAAAATCAGCTGGCCGGGGCGGCCGAGCCGCTCGAAGCCTTCAAATTCCGCGCGCAAAATGCCGGAGCGCATCAAATAATAGCTAAACCACAGCCAAGTGCGCGTAACCACGCGCCGCGCCTGCTTTTGCTGCGCCAAATCGGGCGAGCGGCGCAGCAACCAGGGCAGCAGCACGATTTGCAGCAGCACGCCGAACACGCCGAAAAACACGAAGCCCATCCCGGTGGCCAGCAATCGCCACAAGCGGTTTAAACGGGCGCTCAAGGGATAAGCCGCTGCCATTGCCAAGCCTTGTCTGCATAACGGTTTATCCACTGGCGGCTGCCTGAGTGCTGTTGCCGCAGCCATTCGAGCGCGCCCCAATAGCCGCAGTTTGCCGCTGCGGCATTAGGCGCGGCGGGGGAAAGTTCCCACTCTTCGCCGGCGGTGAGCAGCAGCGCGAGCGCGTGGGCGAAGGGCGCGCGTTCGGCCGGTGCGGCGGGGTATTGTGTCTGCAAGGGTTCGTCCACCACCACCGCCAACACGCGCTCCGCCCCATCGGCTAGCAGGCCGGCGGCTTCGAGCACGGCGCTTTCCAAACCGCTCTGCCGCACGGAAAGCGCGGTGTATTCGCTCATGTCGCCACGCAGCATCGACCACTGCCCGGCCAGGGCGTTGTGCACGGAAAGGCCGAAAGAAGTGGGGGAAACTTCGTTGTCGCGCAACAGCGTGGTCCACAAGCCGAAGCTGCGGTTGATTTCGCCGTCGTGCGAAGCAAGCACCAGCGGGCAGGGTTCGCTTTCCGCCAACAGCGGATGCGCCGCCGCAAACAGCAGCCGCGCCGAGAGGCCGAGCCGCCGCCGCTGCATGGCGGGCAGGAAATCCACCTTCGGCGGCGTGTCGGGCAAATCGGCGGCGTTCAAGCGGCCCGATGCCCACGCGGCCCAGTCTTCGCCTGTGTGCAGGCGGGTGGAGGCGGCGTGCCAGCTTTGGATGGAAAAGCGGAGGCGGAAATCGGCGGTCATGGTTTAACTTCGTTGAGGCTGCGTTTTAACTGCGCTGAAGCTTCGCTTTCAGGTAGCCTTTTTAAAAACAGGCGGCCTGTTAAGAGCGCTTAAGGTGGCGCATTATAACAAGAATGCAGCACTCGGGCATCTGGCCGGCGGGAGGCAAAATGTGGGCGGCGGTTCTGCGAAAAGAAAAGTTTCAGGTAGCCTTCATTCTTAAAGTTTTTGTATTGGCAGCCCGAGAATTTGAGGCTACCTGAAAGAGCCTAAATAAAACGATAAAGCAGCTGCGTTTCCACCGTCTGCCACTTACCGAAGCCGTGCCATATCCATTCTGCTGCCACTTCCTGCGGCCACACCACGCCGCACAGCCAAGCTCCGTCCAACAGGAACACCGCTCCCTGCCAAAACCGGCCGGCCGCGTAGAGCCGCCAGCCGTCCCCGTTTGGCCGCAATCCGGTTTGCGGCATCTCCGCCAGCCCTTGCCCCGTGGCCTTGAGCAAGGCTTCTTTCAGCGTCCACAACGCATAATAATCGGCCAATTCGGCATGCTGTTGCAGCCAGCTCGCTTCATCGGCATGCAGCACCCAATACGGCCAGGCATCGAAACGACGCGGGCGTAGCTGCTCCAAATCCACGCCAACGGGAAAATCGGCAGACGGCACCGCCAGCACGGCATGGCCGCCGCTGTGGCTGAAGCTGCCCGAATAATTCGGGCTACCTGAAAACCCGTCTACCGCCGCCTGCTGCTTGAGAAAACGGCTCACCTGCCAGCCGGTTTGCGCCGCACGGGCAGGGTGGCGCGAGAGGCGGGCGCGATCGGCCGCATCCAGCAGCCTGGCGCGGTAGTGCGCGGCGCAGTCGGGCGCAGCCAAATAGAGGTGGAGGGGGTGTGGCGGAGGCAGGCGGGTAGGCATAGGCAAGTTTTTTTAATATACTTTAAACTCTGTGAAATCGCGGCTGCTTAGCCGTGAATTTTCGGTTTTCCAACCCAGCTTAAAAAGGGAGCAAATATGAAATCTCGCCAAATCATGCTGGCGGCTGCGATTGTAGCCGCTTTCGGCCTCGCCGGCTGCCAAAACAACCGTGCGCCGGACAACTCAGGCAATCAAGGCAGCCGCACCGAAGCCCGCCGCGATGGCGGCCGCAACAGCGCCCATGCCACCAGCCAAACCACCGGCCGCGTGTGCCGCCTGCTGCGCGACGACGACCCCAACCGCGGCGGCCGCAAAGTAGTGTATCGCTGCTCCGGCCGTGCCGTGATGGCTTCCGACGAAGCCAAGCGACTGCTCAACCCCAGCGTGCCGGTGAGCTTCGGCGGCAGCGGCCGCGTGATTCAGGCCAATTTGTCCACCCGTCAGGCAGCCAATGCTTCCAACCAATCCGACGAAGCCGCCTGCGAACGCGCCTTTATCAACGCCGCCCATAAATTCCAGGAAACCGCTCAAGCCCGTGGCGGCAGCCGCGTGAGCAACTTCCACAGCTACTACAACCGCCAAGTGCTGCGCGGCGGCCAGTACGACTGCGAAGTGGGCACCTTCCATGCCCGCGTGGTGATGCGCGGCGACATCGCCCGCTAAGCCGGTTGCGGCATAAAGGCTACCTGAAAACGGTTGATGCGGTTTTCAGGTAGCCTTTAAGTTTTCTGCGCAGCCTAAACACAAATGGCCGGGCATCAGGCCCGACCATTTGCTGTTTATTTTTCAGGTAGCCTCTGCTCAAACCTCAAGGCTACCTGAAAGCGAGGTTTCAACGCAGTTAAACCCTATTACTCCTTCTCTGCCGGTTTGCCCAGCTCATACCAATCAATCTCCCGCGTGTAATACATCACCGTAAACAGCGCGGCAAACAGCAGGCAGGAGCCGGCCAAGAGGTTGTATTGCTGCATTTTCACCAGCACAAACATCGTGCCGTAGGCCGCCATGAGCAGCGCCGTCATCATATACACCCCGCGCGTGGTGGCCAGCACGAAATGCAGATACCAAAACAGCAAGCTGATACAGGCAAATGCGCCGACGGCATAGGCGGCAGTAAAACCGATGTGTTCCGCCAGCGAGAGCAGCAACAGATAAAATATCGATAAAGCCGCGCCCACCAGCAAATACTGCATCGGGTGGATACGCCACTCCTGCAACACCTCGCTCAAAAAGAACGAGGCAAACACCAGCACCACCAACACCATGCCGTATTTCACGCTGCGGATAATCATGCGGTAGTCTTCTATACTCAACAACTCGCTGGATTGGTAATACCCTCGCTGTTCCGCCAAGCCGTAAATCGAAAACAGCACCACGGCAAACACGATACACAGCCCAAGCACACTCCATATTTTCTGGTTCATTTTTTACTCCGTCAAAGAATTGAATGCGGCCAAGGCACAAGCCTGCCAACGGCGCACAGTATGCCCGGCCCACATCAATTTTTTGTGGAACAATGATGAAGATTTTATGAAGATTGCCGCGCCTAAGCGTGTGTAACCCAGCGCGTTTGCGTAGAATGAGCGGTAGCTTCACTTCCGCTGCGGCTTCGGCTCGCCGCCTTGTATCCAAAGCTTGTTAATTCCCTATCCCATGAACCCGCATATCCTCATCATCGAAGACGAACGCGAAATCGCCGAACTGGTCGAACTCTCCCTCGCCCGCGCCCATTTCACCGCACGCATCGCCCCCACCGCAGAGCAGGCACGGCAACTGCTCGCGCGCGAACACTTCGACCTGCTCCTGCTCGATGTCGGCCTGCCCGACACCGACGGCTTCGAGCTGCTCAAAACCCTGCGCCCGCAACATCCCCAGCCCGTCATCATGCTCACCGCCCAAGACGAAGAAACCGACCGCATCCTCGGCCTCGAACTCGGTGCAGACGACTACATCGGCAAACCCTTCAGCCCGCGCGAACTCGTCGCCCGCGTAAAAGCCGTGCTGCGGCGCACACAAACCCAGCCCGCCTCCAAAGCCGAATCCGCACCGGCATGGCACGATGACGCGCCCGCCTGCTGCATCCGCCACCAAGGGCGCGAACTGCCGCTCACGCAGGGTGAATACCGCCTGCTGCGCACCCTGCTGCACCGCCCCGGCCGCGTGTTCAGCCGCGAAGAACTGCTCACCGCCATGTTCGGCGGCAACCGCCCCTCCGACCCGCACACCATCAACACCCACATCCGCGCCCTGCGCCACAAACTGCGCGAAGCCGGCATCGCCGACGAACCCATCCGCACCCATCACGGGCTGGGGTATAGTTTTAACGAAACCTGAAGCACGGTTTTCAGACGGCCTCCCCACTCCCAAAAAGGCCGTCTGAAAAACCATGAATCTTTCGCGCAGAAACTTACTCAAACTGGCCGCAGCAATATTGGCGGTTTCCGCCTGCGACAAGCCAGACAATAGCCGCCATTCTTTCAACAATCCGAACAAGGAGACTTCCATGCAGTCTAAATTCATCAAACATCAAGGTGCGATGCTGCACTATCAAACAGGCGGCACGGAAACCGCCCCAGTTATCGTGCTGCTGCACGGCGGCTTCGGTTCGATTGCCGACTTTGCCCCGCTGTTGCCGCGTTTGCAGCAACACTACCGCGTGATTGCCATAGATACGCGCGGACACGGACGCTCCTCGCTCGGCACCGTCGCGCTGACCTACGCCCAAGCCGCCGAAGATGCGCGCCAAATCCTGCGGCATGAAGGCGTGGAAAAATACAGCCTGTTCGGGTTCAGCGATGGCGGCACAACCGCCTACCGCTTGGGTGCAGAAGACAAAAATGTTGAGAAAATCATCACCGTGGGCGCGGAATGGCACAAAAAGCACTTGGACGGCGTGCGACCCATGTTTGAAACGATCAATCTCGATTTCGTCAAAGAAAACCTGCCCGAA
Organism: Eikenella sp.; assembly: GCF_057315495.1. NCBI lineage: Bacteria > Pseudomonadati > Pseudomonadota > Betaproteobacteria > Neisseriales > Neisseriaceae > Eikenella > Eikenella sp. Next base: position 46,478 of record NZ_DBHKXY010000024.1, on the reverse strand, counting down.
CAGCTGGCCGCCTATCAGGCAGCCAACCCCGAGCCTGACGCGGCAAAATGGGCTATGGCATTGAAAGCCATGTGGCTGGACGAGGGCGCGAGCGGTTATCCCAACGAAGACATCCGCCAAATCCAAGCCCTGGTGCTGGCGATACGTGGTGAAGCCGATTTTCTGCTGGCTTTCGACGATTGGGCGGAATTGAAAACTGAACTGCCCGAAGTTCATTTGATGAATGTGCCGTTTGCTGCGCACGAAGCCATTAAAGAACAGCCTGAAATCGTTTGGGTGGCGGTGCAGGCATTTGGGCAAAAGTAGGGCAGGCACTCCCGCCTGCGTGCTTTCACCCCATTGAGGATAACTGAAAACTAGGCAAGCTCGCGCGAGGGAATTTGCAGCCCGCCCGCCGACTGCTTTCAGGCCGTCTGAAAGCAGTATTTGGAAATTCAAACCGATGAAGATAAATCCTGAAAACGGCAGCGTCAGCCTGCCGGACGGCAACCTTATCAGCGCGCGCACCACGCTTGATGACTGGATTGCATGCTTCCCAAAATCCAGCCCGAATCATCTGCAAGCGGGAATAACATTTTTCGGTTTGTCATTTACCAAACATTCCGAACAATACACCCTTACCGCCCGGTTCGAGCAGCAACGGCTGGAGCGCTTATCCATATTCTTCTGCCCGATAGGCGAGGACAATAGCTGGGCAGCATGGTCGGAGGAGCGCGAATTGCAACGCAGAAAACAATTTGATCGATGGCTGGATAAACAGCTGGGCGATGCCCCTTGCGCTATTGAAACATCGGCAGCAGGCAAATGCCGCCGATTTGCATGGGGCAATGCGGGCGCGTATTACCACAAACAAGACGGCAGTACGGGGATAGTCATCAGTTATCGCTAACCGCCTTTTCAGACGGCCTCCAAGTGCGAAAACCAGCCCGACTTAATCACACACACTTTGTCAGGCTACCTGAAAGCAAAACCGCAACGAAATTAAAACACCGACCGGCTTAATATCAGGCCGCGCAACCCTATCCATTCAGCCAATCCCATGCTCAAATATTTCAAACACCTCAGCATCCGCCTATTCTTCGTCCTGCTCGGCATCCTCCTCCTGTTCACCGCTTGGTCGCTGGTCTATGCCAAGCAGCACGTCTTATCCCTGCTCACTGCCAGCCTGTTCGTGCTCGGCGCGCTTGCCTGGTGGCTTGCCCGCAGCATCAGCCGTATCCGCCGTTATGCCGAAGCTATGGCCGCCAACCGCCCAGCCGCACAACCCCAATTCGGCGACAGCTACCTCTACCGCCTCGTCCACGCCGTCGCCCACCTGCGCGACGAACTCGACCACCGCCAACACATTGAAAATTATGTATTAGGCCTCACCCACGAACTCAAAACCCCGCTCACCGCCCAGCAAGCTGCCCTCGAACTGCTGCAAGACAGCTCCCTCAGTCCCGACCAGCAACGGCTGCTCGACCGCATCCACCGCAACACCCAAAAACAAAAGCAACTCATCGCCCGCCTGCTCGAACTCGCCCGTCTGGAAAACCGCGACAGCCTGAACGACATCCAAACCGTCGATTTGTCCAGCCTGGCCGCCCAAGCCGCCCAAGAAAGCCGCGCTGCCCTGCAAACCAAACAACTGCACATCGCCCTCAATTGCGCGCCCCACGCCGTTCAAGGCGATCCACTGCTGCTTCGCCAAGCCATCGACAACCTGCTATACAACGCCATCGACTTTGCCGAAACCGGCAGCGAAATCCGCCTCAGCCTTACCCGCAGCCGAAACCGCACCGAACTGGCGGTTTACAACCAAGGCAGCCCCGTTCCTGATTACGCGCTAGCCAAAATCCCCCAACGCTTCTATTCGCTCCCCCGCGCCGACGGCAGCCGCAGCAGCGGGCTGGGTTTGAGCTTCACCACCGAAATCATGCGCTTGCACCACGGCCGCCTGATGCTCGCCAACCGCGAAAACGGTGTAGAGGCGAGGCTGGTGTTTCCCGATGTGAAAGAGGCTACCTGAAAATTTCAGGTAGCCTACCAACATTGCGTTATCCCATTCCGCCGCCTATTGCCGGAAACAGCCCATCTGTCTTGCACCCGTGTATAATCACGCCTCCCACAAAACCAATCTTTCCAACCCATTACGGCGGAAGCAAAGATTTCCTCATATCGGGCGGCGAGCCGCAGACAGTACACACGTTACGGCAAGGCGAGCCAACGCTGTACTGGTTTTTGTTAATTCACTATAGGAGCAGACACATCATGACCTTAGCCTACTGGTGCATCTTCTTCGCCATTTTCCTGCCCATTTTCTGCGCCGCCTATGCCAAATACCGCGCCGGCTTCTCTCCGGCCGACAACCATAACCCGCGCGCCTTCCTGGCCCATGCCCAAGGCAAGGCCGCGCGCGCCGATGCGGCACAGCAAAACAGCTACGAAATCTTCCCGCCGTTTGCCGCCGCCGTGATTATCGCCCATGTTACCGGCAACGCTGCCCAGTTCACCATCAACTTCTGGGCGCTGCTCTTCGTGGCCAGCCGTATCGCCTTTATCTATTGCTACATCAACGATAAAGCCACGCTGCGTTCGGCCATGTTCGGCGTGAACCTGCTGTGCATCGTGGCTTTGTTTATTGCCGCCATTTGATTTTCAGGTAGCCTTATGGAACGCCCCGTTAAGGTTTTATTCGTTTGCCTGGGCAACATCTGCCGCTCGCCGATGGCCGAATATCTCTGCCGCAGCATGGCTGCCGCCCGCGGCCTGCCGGTGCACACCGCCAGCGCGGGCACATCCGGCTGGCACGATGGCGAAGGCATGCACTGCGGCAGCCTGGAAATCCTTTCCGACGAAGGCATCGACAGCAGCGGCTTTGTGAGCCGCCGCGTGCGCACGCAGGATTTGGCCGATTTCGACTACCTGCTGGCCATGGACGACAACAACCTGGCCGAGCTGGAACAACGCTTCGGCCGCCACCCCGGCAAAATCTTCAAGATAACCGACCTGCTGCCCGATAGCGGCTACAGCCACGTTCCCGACCCGTGGTACACCGGCAATTTCAACGAAACCCGCCGCATCCTCACCGCCTGCTGCTCTGCGCTGCTGGATAAGATTGAAAAAGATTTGGCCTGCCGGCTATAGTCCGATAAATGCTAAAAGGCTACCTGAAAAACTTTCAGGTAGCCTTTTCCCGTTCTTCCAGCCGACGGTAGGCAGCTTCCACTTCTTTTGCTGATAAGGGTGCGCCGCAACGGATACATTTCGTGATAAACGGCGATACGCCGCGCGAGGTGGAAATTTCGCGGCCGGTAAGGGTATACACCCGGCCGTTGAGGCCTTGGGTTTTATGGCAGTGGGGGCAGCTGCCGAAAAGCAGGGTAAGTCCAATGCCCAGAGGAAAAATCGTAAATACATAGCAAAATCCGAAAATGATGAAGCCTTCGGACATCTGCGCTCCAGTTAGCTTCTCATAAATCATCACCATGAGCAGGGGCAGGAATCCGGTAAGAAAACAGAATTTTGGAAATAGTAACTTCCGCTGTATCCGCCGCGCCGTTTCCAAATCGCGCTCTTTGTTGGCGGGGTCTGGCTGGTAGGGTTTGCCAGTGGGGTTGGGGCGGAAGCGGTGGGTTTTGGGATATTGTTTTTGTTCGGTCATGAAGGTATGTGTTGTTGGTGGCTGTTTTGGTAAGGCTACCTGAAAATTGTATTGCGCATTTTCAGGTAGCCTTTCACTGCCGTATTCAAGCCCTACCACTCAAACGGCAGCCCGAGTTCTTCGGCCAAGCGGCGCATTTCGTCCAGCGTTTTGGGCAGGATGGGGATGCCGCTTTGTTTGCGTTCGCGGCAGCATTCGGCTTCTTTTTCGCCGTGGATGTAAATCCGCTCTTGGCCGGCGGCTTTTGCCGATTCGCGCAGCTCTTGCAGATAGGCGCTGAAATGGCTGCGGATGGCCTGGGCATCGCCGAAGATTTCCGGGTTGAAGGCGGCGAAATAGTGGCAGATGCCGGCATGGCCGTTTTTCATGGTGTAGTTGGAAGTGGTGCCTTGCGACAGGCAGGCGGAGAAAAATTCCACCAGTACGGCATAGCCGTAGCCTTTGTGGCTGCCAAACAGCTCGCTGCTGCCGCCCAGAGGATACATGCCGCCGCCCAATCCTTGGCGCACGCATTCCACGATAATCTGCGGGTCGGTTTCGTCCACGCCCTGGCTGTTAATCGCCCAGCCCAGCGGGGCGGTTAAGCCTTTTTTGAGATATACCTCGGGCTTGCCGAAGGCAACCACAGAGGTGGCGGCATCGAGGCTGAAATCGGTTGGACTGGCGGGGATGGCCACGGCGATGGGGTTGGTGCCCATCATCGGGGTGCGGCCGTAGGTGGGCACCACGATAGGGAAGGAGTTGGTCATGGAGATGCCCACCAGGTCTTGGCTGGCAGCCATGCTGCTGTAGTAGGCGGCGATGCCGTAGTGGTTGGAATTGCGCACCGACACCATGCCGATGCCGCTTTGTTTGGCCTTGTCGATGGCAATTTGCATGGCATAGCGCGACACGAGCTGCCCCATGGCGGCGTGGCCGTCTACCACGGCCGACATGGGCGTTTCAAACACGGTTTCCGGTTTGGCGCCGATGCGCACGAAGCCGCCGTTGATGTGCTGGCGGTACATTTCCAACCGCTGCGAGCCGTGTGTGTCTACGCCGCAGAGGTCGGCAGCCATCAGCACATCGGTAATCTGCGCCGCTTCTTCCGGCACGAAGCCGTATGCCTTGAAGGCGGCTTCGGTAAACGCGCGTAGGGCTGCGGCATCAATTTTTTTAATCGTTTGCATTGCTTATCCTCCTCCGCTTCTGCGGCAACAAAAAACCGGATCCGGCCTGATGTGTTTTGCCCGTCCGCGGCTGCGGCGGCAGGCTGATTATTCATTGTTATATTGTCATTTTTATCCTAAATAGTAGAGCGTGCAAGCCCTATGGAAATAGCGGCGCTGAGAAGCCGCCTGCGCGGTATGTTAACTGCGTTGAAGCTTCGTTTTCAGGTAGCCTTTAATCTGTAAACAAGCCCGGTTTGGTAATACGCATCCTTGAAAGAGTTGGAAAAAAAGAATATGCTGCGCCCACAGCATCAATCGAATGCTGTTTATGTTATTGGGAGTGGGCCGCCAGCCCCGCACAATTTTAGGAGAACCAACGAAATGGCTAAAAATCTGAACGTTTTCGACCGCGAATACGGTCTGCTCATCAACGGCGAGTGGACAAAGCCCGGCAACCTGCTGGAATCACACAACCCCGCCAACGGCGAGCTCTTGGCTAAATTTACCGATGCCACCGACGCCGACGTAGATGCCGCTGTGGCCGCTGCACAGGCTGCATTTAAAACCTGGCGCAAAACCACCGCCGCCGAGCGTGCCGCCCTTCTGAATAAAATTGCCGATGTGATTGATGAAAATGCCGAACTTTTCGCCCTGCAGGAAACGCTCGACAACGGCAAACCCATCCGCGAAACCCGCGCTGCCGACATTCCGTTGGCCTCCGACCACTTCCGCTATTTCGCCAGCGTGATTCGCGGCGAAGAAGGCAGCGCCAACCAACTGGACGAAGAAGATCTCTCCCTCGTATTGCGCGAGCCCATCGGCGTGGTTGGCCAAATCATTCCGTGGAACTTCCCCTTCCTCATGGCCGCTTGGAAAATTGCTCCTGCGCTGGCCGCTGGCTGCACCATCGTTATCCACCCCTCTTCCAGCACTTCTCTGAGCCTGCTCTCCTTTGCCAAAAAAGTGAACCACCTGCTGCCCAAAGGCGTGCTCAACGTGATTACCGGTAAAGGCAGCAAATCCGGCGAATACATGCTGCACCACAAAGGCTTCAACAAGCTTGCCTTCACCGGCTCTACCGAAGTGGGTCGCCGCGTGGGCATCGCTGCTGCCGAGCTGCTGATTCCTTCCACTCTGGAATTGGGCGGCAAGTCTGCCAATATCTTCTTCGACGACATGCCTTTCGACAAAGCCTTGGAAGGCGCGCAAAAAGGTATTTTGTTCAACCAAGGCCAAGTATGCTGTGCCGGTTCGCGCATTTTCGTGCAGGAAGGCATCTACGACAAATTCGTAGCCGCACTGTCTGAAGAGTTTAAGAAAGTGAAAGTCGGCCTGCCTTGGGAAGACGACACCCAGATGGGTGCACAAGTCAATGCCGGCCAGCTCAACACCATCTTGAAGTATGTGCAAATCGGCGAACAAGAAGGCTGCCGCATCATTACCGGCGGTAAAAAAGTGGAAGGCGCATTGGGCAAAGGCGAATTTGTTGAGCCCACCCTGATTGCTGCCGACAGCAACAACAGCCGCATCGCCCAAGAAGAAATCTTCGGCCCGGTGGCTACCGTGATTAAATTCAAAACCGAAGAAGAAGTTATCCAGCTGGCCAACGACAGCGAATACGGCCTCGGCGGCGGCGTGTGGACGCGCGACATCAACCGCGCCCTGCGCGTATCCCGCGCCCTGGAAACCGGCCGCGTGTGGGTGAACTGCTACAACCGCCTGCCTGCCGGTGCCCCCTTCGGCGGCTACAAAACTTCCGGCATCGGCCGCGAAACCCACAAAATGATGCTCGAAGCCTACACCCAGGTGAAAAACATCTACATCAGCACTCGCGAAGAACGCGAAGGCATGTATTGATTGCTGTGCCTGATTGCAAGGCGAAAGCTGCCGGTATGCCCGGCAGCTTTTTTTGTGTGATCGATGGGCGTTGCCATGTCGATAGGCTATCTGCATGTTTGGTAATTTTCAGGTAGCCTTTGCTCATTACCCCCTTGTTTAAAGGCTACCTGAAACGCCATAAATCGAGTATTTATAGCGAATGTAGCTAGTTAGACGCAAGGCGGTAAGCCGTAGGCAGACTGCAGCCGCCACTCCCGCCCCGCTTCGTCTATAATCCCACCCCATCCCCATTCCGCAAAGGCTGCCTGAAATGACCTTCCCCAAGCTCCTCGTCCCCATCGTTGCCGCGCTGCTGCTTGCCGCCTGCGGTGCCACTTTCGCGCCGCAGGATTTGCCGCATTTGGCGGCGGGCGAGAGCCGCCGTTTCAAGCTGGAGCGGCTGGATGAAACCGGCGCGGCGGAGCAGGTGTCGCTGTTGGTGGTGCAGGGCGAGGCGGGCGAGCAGTCGCGCTGGATTCAAACCGACGCGTTCGGTGCGCCGCTGGCGCGTTTGCTGGCCACGCCGAGCGGCTGGCGGCGCGATGGTTTTGTGCCGCCGAACCATGCCGCGCAGGCAGTGTTCACGGCAATGTTCCCGCTGTTGGAAAACGGTTTTTCAGACGGCCGGCCGCGCGAGTTGGAGGGCGGTGGGGCGAAATGGCGGCTGACGCCTTTGGGAGAGAGCGATGAATAAGGCACGGGTATACCTCAGCCGGCCGGGTTTGGTGTCGGCTTTGGGCAGCGGTTTGGCGGAGCATTTGGATGGCCTGTTGAGGCCGTCTGAAAACAGCCCGCTCACGTTTTCCAGCGAATGGGTGAAGGGCAAAAACCGTGCTTTCGGCGCGCTAAACCGGCCGTTACGGGCATTTGCCGACCATCTGCCCGCCGAACACCGCAGCCGCAACAATCAATTGCTGTGGGACGCTTTGGCGCAAATCGAGCCGCAGATTCAGGCAGCCCTCAGCCGCTACGGCGCGGACAGAATCGGCGTGGTCATCGGCACGTCGGTGGGCGGCGCGGATGAAAATATCCCGCTGTTCCAACACGTTGCCAACGGCGGCGGCTGGGCGGACATTCCGTTTAAGCAGCAGGCGCAACTGCTTTCCTCGCCCGCCGATTTTGCCGCGGCGGCGTACGGCCTGCGGGGCGCGTGTTACGGCGTGTCCACCGCTTGCACGTCCGGCGCACGGGCGCTCATCAGCGCGGCACGGCTGCTGCGGCTGGGCGCGTGCGACGCGGTATTGTGCGGCGGCGTGGACACGCTCTCGCCGCTCACCATCAACGGTTTCGCCTCGCTGGAAGTGCTTTCAGACGGCATTGCCAACCCGTTTTCGCGCAACCGCAACGGCATCAACATCGGCGAAGCCGCCGCCGTATTCGTGATGACCCGCGAAGACGACGGCGACGCCCTGCCGCTCTTGGGCTACGGCGCCAGCAGCGACGCGCACCATATGTCTTCCCCCCGCCCCGACGGCCTCGGCGCGGCACAGGCTTTTCAGGTAGCCTTAAAGCACGCGGGCTTGCCGCCAGAAAGCATCGGCTGGATCAACCTGCACGGCACCGGCACGCTGCTCAACGACGGCATGGAAAGCCGCGCCGTAGCCGAAGTGTTCGGCAGCCACACCGCCGCCACTTCCACCAAACCGCTCACCGGCCACACCCTCGGTGCGGCCGGCGCGCTCGAAGCCGCCTTCGTATGGGGCATTGCCAGCCGCAGCGACAACCCGGAAGGCAGCCTGCCGCCCCAACTGTGGGACGGCCAGGCCGACCCCGAACTGCCCTCAATCGCGCTCACCGTTTCAGGCAGCCGATGGCCGCAAGGGCGGCGCATCGGCGCGAGTTCGTCGTTTGCCTTCGGCGGCAACAACAGCGTCCTCATCATCGGAGAAGAACATGCCCCAATGCCCGATTAAACAACCCGCCGCCCTCCTGCCGCACAGCGGCCGCATGGTGATGCTGGACGAAGTTTTATCCTACGACAACAACAGCCTGCACGCCATCTGCACCATCCGGCCCAACTGCATCCTGCTTCCCGACGGTGCAAACGCCCTACCCGGCTGGCTCGGCATGGAAATCATGGCACAAGGTGTGGGTGCATGGGCGGGTGCACACGCGCTGGACGCCGGCCGCCCCGTGCAGCTCGGCTTCCTGCTCGGCACGCGCAAACTCCACTTCGCCCGCCCCGAAATCCCCGTTGGCACCGTGCTCGACGTACAAATCACCCTATCCTGGCAAGACAACGCCACCAACATGGGCGTGTTCGACTGCACTCTCACCTGCCGCACCCCGCCCCCGGGCCGCGACGACCTCGCCCCCGGCACACTGCTCCTCTCCGGCGCACTCAACGTATTCAGCCCCACCAGCCGCGAGGCTTTGGACGCGATTTTGGGCAGATAAGTTTCAGGCAGTCTTGAGGCCGTCTGAAAGGCTACCTGAAAACATGATTTGCTACGAAGCTGCAACATGAATGAAACAAAGCGGGCTTAAAGCCCGCCGTTGGCACTGCCGTATCCACTCTTTCAGACGGCCTCAAACCTCTCCCAGGCTACCTGAAACCCACGCTTGCCAACACGCCCCTGCATCGGAATACACCCATGGAAACGTATTTCTACAATAAAAACATCAACTGCATCGAAGTTCAGCCCGCATTTATCCGTACCGCCATGCGGCAGGCCAAGCGTTACCGTTGCGGCATTCGGATTTTGAGCCGGCCGACGGTTGCCATCAACCCGACACCCGCGCCGAAACACGCCGTGGTGGATTTTGCCGATTTGGCCGCTTATCCCGAACTGCCGTATCTCCAAATCGGACACGATCTCGAGTCGCCCGAATTCATCAATACGGATGCCCTATACCGCTTCGAGCAATTGGACACCCTGGTCATCGCACAGCCAATCGACATCGACCTCTCCCAACTGCCCGCGCTTAAAGACTTAAGGCTGGACTACAACAAAAAAATCCGAAATATCGGGCAATGCACCCGCTTGGAGCGTTTATACCTTTGGTCTTACAAAGGCAAAGGCTTAACTGAATTCCAAAACCTGAAGCGGCTGAAAGACTTATTGCTGGTGCGCCCCTCCGTGTGCACATTAAACGGCATCGAAAACCTTACCGCCTTGGAAATGCTCGACATCAGCTATGCCCGCAGTCTGAACGACATATCAGCCCTGCACCGGCTGCAAGCAATACACCAAGTCAGAAATATTGGGCTGCCGGAAAAGTTTCATGACGAGGGGTTTTGGCAGAAATAGAAAGTAAAAAACGGCGGCATAGTAGTTCGGATGATTAGTTTTCAGATAGCCTTAAGCATTTAAAAGGCTACCTGAAAACGCGAGTAGGAAGTCAGCGAGGCCATGCCAACTAACGGTGCGTATACGCCGTGGGTTGGCATGGCCTCGCTAATATTCTGTATTTGCCTGCAGCTTACTTTTAGTAAGCCGCGTTTAGTAGGCTTTCAGGTAGCCTTTTTTACCTTATGCCTTTTCCCTCTAAGCATATTGCCAATGCTTCTTTCTCAAGCTGCACGGCGGTTTCTATAATGGCCGCCTGTTTTCAATTTTACCTGATTATGAACTGGTCTTATTTTTGGCGGGTGGCGCCGAAGTTTGCCGATGCCGCGCTGATTACTTTGAAGCTGTCGGCCTACAGCATTGGGCTGTCGCTCCTGCTGGGGTTGGCGGTGGCGGTGGTGACGGCTTATCGCGTGCGGCCGCTGTATTGGCCGGCTCGGGCGTATATCGAGCTTTCGCGCAACACACCTTTGCTGATTCAGCTGTTTTTCCTGTATTACGGCCTGCCGAAGGTGGGCATTAAGTGGGACGGCTTTACCTGCGGTATCTTGGCGCTGGTGTTTTTGGGCGCGAGCTATATGTCGGAGGCGCTGCGGGCGGGTTTGCTTGCGGTGCCCAATGGGCAGGTGGAGGCGGCCAAGGCGATTGGTTTGTCGCGCTGGCAGGTGTTCCGCTTTGTGGTGTTGCCGCAGGCTTGGGCAGTGTCGGTGCCGGCGGTTGGGGCGAATGTGCTGTTTTTGATTAAGGAAACTTCGGTGGTGAGCGCGGTGGCGGTGGCGGAATTGATGTTTGTCACCAAAGACATCATCGGCATGGACTATAAAACCAACGAGGCGCTGCTGCTGCTGTTTATCAGCTATCTGATTATTCTGCTGCCGGTGTCGCTGCTGGCGCGTTGGGCGGAAAGAAGGCTGCGGGAGGCGAAATATGGTGCTTGAATGGCTGTTTGCCGGCCAGAATGCGGCGCGTTTGGCGCAGGGCTTGTGGCTCACGGCGAAGATTTCGTTGATTTCGGTGGCGCTTTCCTGCGTGTTGGGCACGCTGTTCGGGCTGCTGATGAGGGTGCGCCATCCGCTGGTGCGGTTGATGTGCGCGTTGTATCTGGAAATGGTGCGGATTGTGCCGATTCTGGTGTGGCTGTTTGTGCTGTATTTCGGGCTTTCGGCTTGGACGGACATTCATTTGAGCGGCGTGTGGGTGTGCATTTGGGTATTTGTGGTTTGGGGCACTGGCGAGATGGGCGATTTGGTGCGCGGCGCGCTGGAATCGATTGAAAAGCATCAGGTGGAATCGGCCAAGGCACTGGGGCTGAACCGGCGGCAGGTGTTTTGGTATATCGAGCTGCCGCAGAGCGTGCAGCGGGCACTGCCGGGGGCGATTAACTTATTTACGCGGATGGTGAAAACCAGCTCGCTGGCTGCTTTGATCGGCGTGGTGGAGGTGGTGAAAGTGGGGCAGCAGATTATCGAGAATTCGCTGCTCACCATGCCGAACGCTTCGTTTTGGGTGTATGGCCTGATTTTCATACTGTATTTCTTGTGCTGCTGGCCGCTGTCGCTGCTGGCGGGCTATTTGGAAAAGAAATGGGAGAGCTGATATGGCTTTGCTAAACGTGCGCCACCTGCGCAAGGGCTACGGCGATACCGTGGTGTTGCAGGATTTGGATTTGAGCCTGGAGAAGGGCGAAGTGGTGGTGATTTTGGGCCCGTCGGGCAGCGGCAAAAGCTCCCTGCTGCGCTGCATCAACGGCTTGGAGCCGCACCAGGTCGGCAGCATCGAGATGGAAGGCGTGGGCGAGTTTGGCAAAGATGTGCCGTGGGAAACCGCCCGCCAGAAAGTGGGCATGGTGTTTCAGAGTTATGAGCTGTTTGCCCACATGAACGTGATCGACAACATTCTGCTCGGCCCGCTGAAAGCACAAGGGCGCCGCCGCGAAGAAGTGGAGGCGCAAGCCGACAAACTGCTTGCCCGCGTGGGCTTGCTCAACCGCAAAACCGCCTTCCCGCGCGAGCTTTCCGGCGGGCAGAAGCAGCGCATCGCCATCGTGCGCGCATTGTGTATGAATCCGGAAGTGATCTTGTTGGATGAAATCACCGCCGCGCTCGACCCGGAAATGGTGCGCGAGGTGTTGGATGTGGTGCTGGAGCTGGCGCGCGAGGGCATGAGCATGCTCATCGTTACCCACGAAATGGAATTCGCCGCCAAGGTGGCCGACCGGATTATCTTTATGGATCAAGGCCACATCATCGAGGAAAGCACGCCCGACAAATTCTTCACCAAACCCGAAAGCGGCCGCGCCCAGCAGTTTCTCAGCGGCATGGACTATTCGATTTAACCCGTTTAAAACCACTGCCGTATTTTCAGGTAGCCTGTACGGCGGTTTCACTCTACCTCTAACAGAAAAGGAAACATCATGCAGTTACACCAATCTTTCAAAACCTTATTGGCCACCGTCGTGCTCGGCTTCGGCCTGGCCGCCTGCGGTGGCGGCTCACAGGGCAGCGACCAGCCTGCTTCCGGCAGCAGCGCAGCCAACGCTTCTGCTGCTTCCGGTGCCGCCAGCGATGACGCACTGGCCAAAATCAAAGAGCGCGGCGTAATCCGCATCGGCGTGTTCGGCGACAAGCCCCCCTTCGGCTATGTGGACACCAACGGCCAAAGCCAAGGCTTCGACGTGGAAATCGCCAAATATCTGGCCAACGACCTGCTCGGCAGCCCCGACAAAGTGGAATTCGTGCTCACCGAAGCCGCCAACCGCGTGGAATACGTGCGTTCCGGCAAAGTGGATTTAATCCTCGCCAACTTCACCCAAACGCCCGAACGCGCCGAAGTGGTGGATTTCGCCAGCCCCTATATGAACGTGGCCTTGGGCGTGGTTTCCCCCAAAGGCGCGCCGATTACCGACCTTTCCCAGCTGGAAGGTAAAACCCTGCTGGTGAACAAAGGCACCACCGCTGATGCCTATTTCACCAAAAATCATCCCAACATCAACCTGTTGAAATTCGACCAAAACACCGAAACCTTCGATGCGCTGAAAGACGGCCGCGGCGTGGCGCTGGCACATGACAACGCGCTGTTATGGGCATGGGCCAAAGAAAACCCCAACTTTGAAGTGGCCATCGGCAACATCGGCCCGGCCGAGCACATCGCCCCCGCCGTGCGCAAAGGCGACCAATCCCTGCTCAATTGGGTGAACCAGGAAATCGCCGCCATCAAACAAGACGGCCGCCTGCACGCCGCCTACGAAAAAACCCTGCGCCCGGTGTATGGCGACAAAGAGGCGGAAATTCTGACCAAATAAAACGGTTCGGCAATCCGGTTGAAGTAAAGGCTACCTGAAAGCAAAGCACCGCAGAGTTTCTGCGAAGCTGGAATTTCAGGTAGCCTTTTGTTTGTGTGGAGTGAGGATGGATTTCTAGTTTGACCGCATTGCAGTATAGGTTTTCAGGTAGCCTTTACACCGCAACACTAGCCAAACAAAACCCCGCTTTGCAGCGGGGTTTGTCATCAAAGCCGTTCGGCTTATTTGCCTGCGGCGGTTACGGTGGCTACGGCCAAGTTGGCGCCACGGCGCAGGGAGGTGCTTTCCACGCCTTCCGGATATTGGATGTCGGACAGGTGCAATACATCGCCGGCCACAACTTTTTCGCAATCCAAAACCAGTTCAGACGGGATGTGTTTCGGATCCAGCAGCACTTCCACGCTGGTGCTCAGCAGAGCCATGCGGCTGTTTTGCAGTTTAACGGCCTGAGATTTCTCGGCGTTAACCAAGTGCAGCGGCAGGCGGATTTTGATCGGTTTGCCGGCTTCCACGATTTGGAAGTCGATGTGGCGCACTTCGCGGCGAACGGGGTGCATTTGGAAATCGCGCACAATCACGTCTTGCTCTTTGCCGTTCAGCGCCAGTTTAATGATGGCGGTGTGGAACTCTTCTTTCTGCAGGGCAAAGAATACGGTTTTGTGGTCAACGGAAACAGCAGTGGCGTCAGAGCCGGCGCCGTAAACTACGGCAGGCACACGGCCTTCGCGGCGCAGGCGGCGGCTCGCACCAGTACCTTGCTCTTCGCGCACTTGGGCTTCAATTTTGAAAGACATGGTAAAACTCCATTTAAGTTAAAAAAGCCGTCTGCCGGGCTGCGACCAACCCTGACGGCGGGGGATTACGGGAGGAACAATGCTCCCGGGGATGCCACATCCTCGTTGAAGAGGTATGAGACAGATTCTTCGTTGCTGATGCGGCGCATGGTTTCGGCCAGCAAACCGGCAATCGTAACCTGGCGGATACGGTCGCAGTTGCGGGCGGCATCAGACAGGGCGATGGTGTCGGTAATCACCACTTGGTCAATATCAGACGATGCAATGCGGTTCACGGCTTCGCCGGAGAACACGGGGTGGGTGGCATAGGCCAATACGCGTTCTGCACCGCGCTCTTTCAGGGCGGAAGCGGCTTTGCACAAAGTGTTGGCGGTGTCGATCATGTCGTCCACAATCAGGCAAGTGCGGCCTTGAACATCGCCGATGATGTTCATCACTTCGGCCACGTTGGCTTTGGGGCGGCGTTTGTCGATAATCGCCAAATCGGTGTTCAACACCTTGGCCACGGCACGGGCACGCACCACGCCGCCGATATCGGGGCTGACTACGGTAAGGTTTTCGATGCGTTGCTGCAGGATGTCGTGCACCAAAATCGGGGTGGCATAGATGTTGTCCACCGGAATATCGAAAAAGCCTTGAATTTGGTCGGCATGCAAATCCACGGTCAGCACGCGGTCGATGCCGGCGGTGGCGAGCATATTGGCCACCAGTTTGGCAGAAATCGGCACACGCACGGAACGCGGGCGGCGGTCTTGGCGGGCATAGCCGAAATAGGGGATGGCGGCGGTAATGCGGCCGGCGGAAGCGCGTTTGAGCGCGTCGGCCACGGTGAGCAGTTCCATCAGGTTATCGTTGGTGGGGGCGCAGGTGGACTGCAAAATAAACACGTCGCGGCCGCGCACGTTTTCCAAGAGCTCCACGGCGATTTCACCGTCGGAAAATTTGCCTACGGAGGCGCGCCCCAAGGAAATGCCAAGGTGTTTGACCACGTTCTCAGCCAAGCCGGCACTGGCGTTGCCGGCGAATACCATTAAACTTTCGTATGCCATTTCTTCATTACCTGTGTTGTTTGCGGTCTCGCCGCCGACTGTGGGAAACATTGCCGCTCCCTCGCGTTTGGGTTTGACTGGCTTGCAAACGGCGGATTATACGCCGAGCGCGGGCAAAACCAAAGTGCTGTTTGTGTGGAATATCCGCCAATTTTGTCGGCTTGATATCAGGACTAGGCAGCAAATACCTGTGTCCGGTTTATCCCGACCCCTAATTGAGCAATCAAAATTGAATAAACACGTTTCTATGGCAAGAAAATTCCTGTCGCTCTAGTTTCCATACTGATTTTGTTTTGGCGAAGCTCGCTATATTCGTTTTCAGGTAGCCTGTTGCTGCACAATGCGGCAACAAAAATAAAAGCATGTACACGTACATGCTTTTGTAAGGTGGCTGGGGATGTAGGATTCGAACCTACGCATGCCGGAATCAAAATCCGGTGCCTTAACCAGCTTGGCGAATCCCCAATTATATTGTTTACGAATCTGGCTGGGGATGTAGGATTCGAACCTACGTATGTCGGATTCAGAATCCGATGCCTTAACCAACTTGGCGAATCCCCAGTACGAACCTGCTATTACGGCAGGTGATTCAGGAAAGGTGCGAATTATGCGGTTTTTTCGGCACGTTGTCAAGCGTGCCTGATATTTTCGTTATTTCCCAAGATGGCTTGCAAGGGATGCCGATCCAAACCGCGCACACACCAGGCGGCCAGGTTTTCAGGTAGCCTGCTATAGATATACTCGGCTTCGCCTTGCGTGGCGCAGGCGGTAAACAGGCAGGCACCGGAGCCGGTGAGCTGCGGCGTGCCGTAGTCTTGCAACAGACGGAATGCTGCGGCCACGGGCGGATATTCGGCCAGCACCACGGCCTGCATATCGTTGCGGAAAGGTTGCAGTTGCGCGAAACCGGGTTGCGTACAGGGCGGGCTGTTGCGGGTGAGGCCGGGGTGGGCGAAGATTTTCGGGGTGGCCACATGTACATCGGGGCGAACCACCACATACCATTGTTCCGGCACGGCCAGCGGGCTCAGGATTTCGCCGATGCCTTGCACAAAAGCGCTTTGGCCGAACAGGAAAAACGGCACGTCCGCACCCAGCTTCAGGCCGAGCGCCCGCAGCGTTTCGGGCGGCACGGCAGTGTGCCACAAATGATTGAGGGCAAGCAGCACGGTAGCGGCATCCGAGCTGCCGCCGCCTAGCCCGCCGCCGCTGGGAATATGTTTGTCCAGCCAGATTTCCACGCCGTTAGGGCTACCTGAAAACTGTTGCAGCAGCCGGGCGGCGCGATGGCTCAAATCTTGTTCGGGCGGGATGCCGCCGGCGGGATTATGCAGGATGATTTGCCCGTCTTCGCGCGGCAGCAGCCATATTGTGTCGCATAGATCAATCAGGCAGAAGATGCTCTCGAGCAGGTGGTAGCCGTCGGCACGACGGCTGATGATGCGCAGGTCGAGATTGAGCTTGGCCGGAGCGGGAAAGGCCCGGGCGGCAGGGTGCGGCCGCATCATACAGTCTGCTCGACATCGGCGGCGCAGCTGCCGGGGCGGCGCTCAGGCTGGCCGAAGCGGTCGAACACCAGGCGCAGGCTCAAGCCGGTGCGTTCCAGCAGCAACATGCGCACTTGGCCGTCTTCGCCCAAATTGCGCTGGATTTTCCAGCCCATTTGCTGCAGGCGGCCGTCGGGCAGTACGCTGTAAGGTTCGCCGGGCACGCGCAGGCCGTTGGCCCAGCGGTCGATATAGGCCACGGGCAGGTCGTAGCCGAGCAGCTGGCGGCTGAGTTCGGCGGTGGTGGCGGCGCGGTAAACTTGGCCGTCGGACGCCACCGCCTGCACGCCGCCGCTGTCTTGGCACAATCGGCCCACGCTGTTGCCCAGCGGGGTTTTCACGTCAAACAGCTGTACGGCGGTAGTGCGCAGCCAATCGAAATTGGCATAGCTGCCGCGTTCGTTTTCCTTCACGCCCATGCGACCGGAAGCTTCAAATTCGGGCGTGGTGGCATCGTCGCGCCAGTTTTCGGCAGACATTTGCGTGCCAAGGCTGGTACAGGCGGCGAGCAGGAGGGCGGCAGAGATAGGGAGGAAATAGCGTCGGATCATGGGTTCTCACGGATTGGGTGGGTGGCGCTAGGGCGGAAGCCTAGCAGGAGCGTAGTGTCTAATGCGGATGTGGTTTTAGCTGCGCCGAAGCGGGCGCTTTCAGGTAGCCTGTTATGCATATTCGCGACCAAGTTACTGCTTATCTTGAGTGATGTGGCTGGACGGGTAAGATTGGCGGCCGCATAAGGGAATATCTATTTCAATACACGCTAAGGCTACCTGAAAACGGCAGGAACTGTTTTCAGGTAGCCTTTGATTTATTGGCTGCTGTTGCCTTCGCTATCGGCTTTTCCACCGGAAGACGGGAGAGTTACGTTGAGGCGTTGCAGGGTTTCCTGCAATACGGGTTTGTCACCGCCTTTGCGCTGGGCGGCTTGCCAGATAACGATGGCTTCGTTTTTACGGCCGAGTGTCCACAGCACTTCGCCGAGGTGGGCGGCTACATCGGCTTCAGGCAGTTTGGCGTGGGCGCGCTGCAAATACGGCAGGGCGGCCTGAGGTTGGCCTTGCTTGAACAACACCCAGCCCATGCTGTCTTGGATTTCTGGCGAATTAGGGCGGCGGTGCAGAGCTTGCTCGATGTAGTGGCGTGCCTGGGCTAGGTCAGGGTTGGGCAGGGAGAGCATGGTGTAGCCGAGGGAATTGAGGATGTCGGGGTTTTTGGGCACGAGCTCTTGTGCCTGCTTGAGGTCGGCCACGGCTTTTTCGGGTTGTTGCAGGCGGTCGGCATACAGGATGGCGCGCTGCTCGAGGATGAGGGCGATCATGGCGAGCGGCGCGGAGTTGTCGCTGTAGCGGCGATAGAGGCTGCGGATGCTGTTGAGGGCTTCGGCAGGCGGCTGCTCGCGGGCGATGCGCAGGTGGGCAACCAGGAGGTCGTCGGTGTTGAAGATGGCGTTGTTGCGGTCGGTGGAAATGATGGTTTCTGCGCGTAGCAGGGCATCTTCGGCCGCCGGCCAGTTTTTCTCGGCTTCGGCAATGCGTGCTTCCAGGATGTGTTTATCAAACTGGGCTTCAGGGGAGTTGGCGCGATTGAGCCAGTTGCGGCTTTCGGCTATGTTGTTGTCTTCAATCAGGCGCATGGTGGCGAGCAGGGCGGCGCGGCTTTTCTGCTGCTGGGTGCCGTGCAGGTAGGCTTTGTCGAAGTAGTTGATGGTGGTGGCCACGGGCTCTTTGCGGCGCACGGAGAGGATGCCGGCTTGGATGTAGAGGTCGGCATCTGGGGTTTTGGCCAGCATATTTTGCAGCAGGCGGTAGGCTTCTTCTTCGCGTTTGGCGGCGATGAGGGTTTCTACTTGCAGGTTTTGCCACATGGGGGAAAGATGGCGGCTGTCGGCATGGCGGAAGAAGTATTCGAGCACTTCAGGCTGGCGCTGGGCAATCAGGCGCAGGGTGATGCTGGTAATAGGGCGAATATCGCTGTCGAGGCGGGAGAGGCGGCGCAGTGCGGCGTTGGCATCGGCAGTGCGGCTGGCGTGGGCGGAATAAATGGCATCCGTGATGGCGGCCTCAGCTAGACTAGGGAAGCGGCCAGCAGCTTGGTGCACGAGACGCGCGGTTTGCGCATCGGCAGCTTCCGGGTGGTAGAGGGCGAGCTGGGACATGCGCAGGAATACGTTACGCATGCGGTGGCGGTCGGTTTGGTCGAGGATTTCGGGCAAGCCGGCGCGCACCGTGGCGACATCGCCCTTGGCTGCAGCCACAATCCAGCGTATACGTTTTTGTTCGGCCGAGGGTTTGGACTCGGCTTCCTGCCAACGTTCAAGCACTTGCTCTGCTAGGCGGACATCGGTGGCAAGGGCGATTTCGACGGCACGCTCGGCTACTGCCGGGTCGTTGGTGCGACGGAACAGGCGTATATAGGCAGAGAGGGCTTCACTGCCTTTGCCTTGCTGGAGGGCAATCTCGGAGGAGAAGGCCGTCATCAGATTGTTGGCGCGGTCGATGATTTGGCGGTGGGTCAGCGGGGTTTGCGAACCAGATTTGCGTGGAGCTGGCGCGGCTTGGGCGGCCAGCGGCAGCAGGAGGGCGGCAAGGGCGAGGGTGCGGATACGGGAATGCCGTGAAGACATGGTGGTTCCTTGGAATGGGTGTGCGGCAGCAGAAGGCTACCTGAAACTGTAAAGGGCAAAGTTTATAGCGCAAGTGTGCTTGTCTGCCACATATTTTTCAGGCTACCTGAAAACTTTTACTTTGTAATGTTCAGGTAGCCTGCTGGCGTATGGTGATGCAGCCTTAGATGCGCATCGGCATCACGATGTATTTGAAATCGGCGTTGTCGGGGATGGTAAACAGGGTGGAGCGGTTGGCATCGCCGAAGGCCAGTTGGATGTCTTCGGCGTGTACGTTGCGCAATACGTCCATCAGATAATTGATGTTGAAGCCCACTTCCAGCTCGGCACCCTGGTAGGCGATTTCCATCTCTTCACGCGCTTCTTCCTGTTCACTGTTGCTGCACAACACGCTCAGCAGGCCGGGGCGCAGCTGTAGGCGCACGCCGCGGAATTTTTCGTTAGCCAAAATGGCAGCACGTTCCAGCGCACCCAAGAACGGCTGGCGGCCGAGCAGGAAGATTTTGTCGTTATCTTGCGGAATCACGCGGTTGAAATCGGGGAACTTACCGTCCACCACTTTGCTCACCACCACGGTGTCGTTGCAGCGGAAGCGCACTTGGTTGTTTAAGAGCTCCACGGTAACGGGTTCTTCGGGGCGGTTGAGCAGCTTGAACAGTTCGAGCACAGTTTTGCGCGGCAGGATCACTTCGGCTTTGGGCAAGTCGGCATCAATCACGGCGGCGGAGTAGGCCAGGCGGTGACCGTCCGTGGCCACTAGGCGCAGATTGCTGCCTTCCACCTGCATCAGCAAGCCGTTGAGATAGTAGCGAATATCTTGCACGGCCATGGCGTATTGCACCTGCGAGAGCATATTGCGGAAGGTTTCTTGCGGCAGGGTGAAGGCAGAAACCACTTCTTCGCCAATGCTCATCAGCGGGAAATCTTCGGCTGGCAGGGTTTGCAAGGCAAAACGAGATTTGCCGGCCTTGAGGGTGAGGCGGTTTTGCGCCCAATCCAGTGCCACAATCGCGCCTTCGGGCAGCGCACGCAGGATGTCTTGCAGTTTTTTGGCATTGGTGGTGATGCGGAAATCTTCGGCATCGGTGTGCGGGCCATGGGTGTGGATTTGGATTTCCAAGTCGGTGGCCAAAATATTGGTTTGCCCGCCGGTGCGCTCAATCAGCACGTTGGAGAGAATAGGCAGGGTGTGCTTGCGCTCCACGATGCCGGTAACGGCTTGCAGCGGTTTGAGCAGAGTGTCGCGCTCGGCTTCTAAAATCAACATACAGATTCCTTAGGTCTAATTTTTGATTATAATCAATAGTTTTTCGTAATCTTGGGCAATCTCGGCATCTTCCTGCCGCAATTCATCGGCCTTTTTCACGGAATTGAGCACCGTGCTGTGGTCGCGCCCACCGAAGGCTTTGCCGATGTCTTCGTAGCTGTGAGTGGTTAGCTCGCGGGCAAGTTTGATGGCCAGGTGGCGCGGACGGACGATGCTTTGTGCGCGTTTTTTGCCAATAAGGTCGGCAGTGCGGATGCCGTAATATTTGGCCACTGCGTCCATAATCAACGGCAGATTAATCGGCTTGAAGTTACCGGCCACGATATCTTGCAGGGCTTCGGTGGCCAGTTCTACATCGATCGGCTTATGTTCGAAACGGCTGCGCGCTTCCACTCGTTTAAACGCGCCTTCCAGCTCGCGCACGTTGGAACGGATGTGGGTGGCGATGAAAAAGGCGGCTTCCTCTTTTAATTCCACGCCCACGGAATCGGCTTTTTTCTGCAAAATCTCCACTCGCATTTCCAATTCCGGCGGCTCCAGCTCCAGCGTTAAACCCCATGAAAAACGGGATTTCAGACGGTCGTCCATGTCGTCGATTTTGGTGGGCAGCACGTCGCAGGTAAGGATAATCTGTTTTTTATGGTGGTGGCAATGGTTATACAGGTGGAAAAACTCTTCCATGCTGCGGTCTTTGCCTTTGATGAACTGGATGTCGTCGATAATGAGAAAATCGTAGGGCTTGTATTGCTGGCGGAAGGCATCGTGGGCATGGTTGCGGAAGGCCTGAATCATGCCGCGCACGAAGTCTTCGGCATGCATATAGTAAACCTTGGCTTCGGGCTTGAGCCGCAACAACTCATTGCCCACGGCCTGCGCCAGATGGGTTTTACCCAGGCCGGTGCTGCCGTATAAAAAGAAGGGGTTGTAGTTTTTGCCCGGATTTTCGGCAATAGAACGGGCAGCGGCTACAGCCAAGCGGTTGCCTTTGCCTTCCACTAAAGTGTCGAAAGTGTATTCTGGCGATAAATTGGTCTGCGCATAGCGCTGCTGCTGGCGCTCTTCGCGTTTGGCGGTAGATTTGGCTTGGGCAGGCTTGGTTGTCGGTTTGGTTTGGTTGGGTTGCCCGGTTGGTTCGGCTTGCGGATTGATGCCCAAACTTTCCAAACGGGATTGCACGATTTCTAGGGCGCTGCGTTTGTCAGTATGTTGTGGGGTAGCTGGTTTGCCGGCTTGCTCGGTTGGCGCAGCAGCTTTGGAAGCACGCACAGACGCTGGTTTGTCGGCCGGGGCATAGCGTTTACCTTCCCCTTGTTTGAACAATAGTGTAGGGGTGTTTTCAGGTAGCCTCTCCGCCAGTAGTTTGTCGATTTCGGCGGCATAGCGGGTGCGCAACATATTCAACACGAAGCGGCTAGGCGCATACACCACCCACTCCCCGCCCGCCCCTTCGCCCACGCTCAAAGGCTCAATCCAGCTCTGATACTGTTTGGCAGGCAGAGTGTGGCGCAAATGATGCAGGCATTGTGGCCAGAATTGGTCGAGCGTCATGGTGGCGGTTCTGAAAAAAATACAGGGGAAGCGGCAAAGGGGCATGGTGCCCCGTCGTATCTAAGTAAGTGCGAACGGTGAATTATACCCAAAATCCAGGAAGCGAACCAAGGCGGGAGGAAAAGCGGCATGCAGCACGAATAGTTTGACAATTTCAGCAAAATCAGGTGTAATACGCCGCTTTCTGATTTTAGATTATTTCCACGGGAAACATCATGAAACGCACTTATCAACCCTCCGTTATCCGCCGCAAACGCACCCATGGCTTCTTGGTTCGCTCCAAAACACGCGGCGGCCGTGCCGTGTTGGCTGCTCGTCGCGCCAAAGGCCGTAAACGTTTGGCCGTATAACAGTGGATCACTGTTTCGGCAAACCATACCGCTTACTGAAAACGGATGATTTCTCATCCGTTTTTGCTTTACGCCGGCTGAAATCGCGGCCGGATATCCAACTGTGGCATAAGCCAAACGGGCTGGGGCATCCCCGGCTAGGTTTGGTGGTGGCCAAGAAAACCGCCCGCCGTGCCAACCGCCGCAACTATATGAAACGCACGCTGCGCGAATGGTTCCGCCTTAATCGGCACCGTTTGGACAGCAGCGATTTGGTGGTTCGCGTGCGCCGCCCGTTTGGTAAGGCTGGACGGCAGCAGGTGTTGGCGCAGTTGGAACAGATTGTGCCGAAAAAACCATGCTAGCCAAAATCCTGCTGGGGCTGATCCGGCTTTACCAATACGCAATCAGCCCGATGCTGCCGCCGCGCTGCCGTTATCAGCCCACCTGTTCGCAATATGCCATTGAGGCGGTGCGCAAGTACGGTGCGCTTAAAGGCGGTTGGCTGGCGGCCAAGCGCATCGGCCGTTGCCATCCGTGGGGCGGCAGCGGTTACGACCCTGTGCCTTAAGCCTGTCTACGGCATTTATGCCGCATGGCGGCAGAATTTTCAGGTAGCCTGCACTTGGAATGCAGACTGCCGTTTTCTCCTGTTTTCAAACGGAACCCGATTATGGAATCCAACAACGAATTGAAGCGGACGGCGGTTTTTGCCATTATCGCTATCCTGACCCTGATGGTTTGGAATTATTTCAACCCCCAGCCGCAGCAGCCCGAACAGGCTGCTGTGCAGACGGAGCAGCAAGCTGCTGCACCCGTTGCCGGGAGCGATTTGCCGCCCACCAAACCGATCACCGTAAGCACCGATACGCTCAAAGCCGTGATCGATGAAAACAGTGGCGATTTGCGCGGGCTGGATTTGCTCAAACACAACTCCGCCGGCGATGCCAGCAAAACCTTCACCCTGCTTTCCGACAACAACGAGCACAAATACTTGGTGCAATCGCTGTTGATCGACCAAAAAGGCAACTACCTGCTACAAGACAGCAGCTTCAAAGCCCCGCAAAACAGCTACACCCTCAACGGCGATACACTGGAAGTGCGCTTGAGCGCGCCGGAAACCAACGGCGTTCAGGTAGACAAAGTGTACACCTTCCGTAAAGGCAGCTACCTTATTGATGTACGCTTCGATATCACCAACCACACTGATGCCCCGCTGAAGCTGGATGGTGTGTATCGTGTGCTGCGCGACAACAGCACGCCCGAGGGCAGCGGTTATTTCAACCAAACCTATGTCGGCCCGGTAGCCTACACGCCCGATGGTAACTTCCAAAAAGTGCCGTTTAAAGACTTGGACGACGATTTCGAGAGCAAACGTGATCGCGCCGACTACCAGCGCACTGCTACCAGCGGCTGGGTTGGCTTCACTCAACACTACTTCACCACTGTGTGGGTGCTACAGCCCAAAGATGGCAACAGCATCTGCCAAAACGGCAACTGCCTGCTCGACATCAAACGCCGCAGTGACAATCTTTACTCCGCCGGCGTGCGCGTGCCGCT
Source organism: Eikenella sp. (assembly GCF_057315495.1). NCBI lineage: Bacteria > Pseudomonadati > Pseudomonadota > Betaproteobacteria > Neisseriales > Neisseriaceae > Eikenella > Eikenella sp. Next base: position 22,495 of record NZ_DBHKXY010000024.1, on the reverse strand, counting down.
GCCCGCGATTGCTGCTGGCCAGAAACTGAGCGTGCCTGCCGAACTGTATGCCGGTCCGCAGGAATACGCCGTGATCAGCAAAGTGGCTGACCGCTTGGAGCTGGTGAAAGACTATGGCCGCACCCACGTGGTGGCCGCGCCGCTGTTCGGCCTGCTCAACTGGCTGCACAGTCTCATTGGCAACTGGGGCTGGTCCATCGTTTTGCTGACCATCATCGTTAAAACCCTGTTGTTGCCGCTTACTAACGCCTCTTACCGCTCCATGGCCAAGATGCGTGCCGTTGCGCCCAAGCTGGAAATGCTGAAAAAACAGCATGGTGATGACCGTATGGCGCTGCAACAGGCCATGATGAAGATGTATAAAGATGAGAAAATCAACCCGCTGGGCGGCTGCCTGCCCATGCTGTTGCAGTTCCCTGTGTTTATCGGCTTGTATTGGGTGCTGCTCGCCTCGGTTGAGCTGCGCCAGGCCTCTTGGGGCTGGGTGGCTGACTTGGCCCGACCCGACCCGCTCTATATCCTGCCGATTTTGATGGCGCTGACAATGTATATCCAAACCAAACTCAGCCCGCCGCCGAGTGACCCGATGCAGGCTAAAATGATGAAAATCATGCCGCTGGCCTTTTCCGTGATGTTCTTCTTCTTCCCTGCCGGCCTAGTGCTTTACTATGTGGTGAATAACCTCTTGAGTATGGGACAGCAGTGGTTGATTAATCGGAAAATCAATGGTGCCGTCAAATCCTAAGATATAGCAAAAAGGCAACAGCCCGAATCTGCAAGATTCGGGCTGTTTTATTCTTGGTGAGGGTAGCTAAACACTTATTTTCTTATATCGTGTTAGCTCTCCTTGCATGAGAAAATAAATGCTTCAACCATATGGTCGTTCCAATAGAAATAATACAACGTTTACTCTCCTAACCATGTAGTTTTCCACCACACTTTATACCTGTTTGAAATAATTAGATTGGCATGAATGATAAATGGAAAATTCACTTTTCAGGTAGCCTGCCATAATGTAAAATAGCCTTAATAGTCAAAAGGATAAATTTTATTTTCTAACACGCCATAAGGGGCACACCATGACCGATCATCAACTCAAACCATTTGAAGAAATCGATCTGGCAGAGCGCAAAGACCGCCTGCAAGTATTTGAAGAACAAGTGCTGCAATACAGTGGTAACCGCAGTAGTGAAGATTCATCTGTTGCACCACTACCCGAAAGCTATCCTTACCGCACCCGCATCAGCCGCAATGTGTACGAAAAAGAAAAGAAAAAGCTGCAAATCGAGTTGCTCAAAGTACAAAGCTGGGTGAAAGAGAGCGGCAGCCGCATCGCCGCCATATTTGAAGGCCGCGATGCCGCCGGTAAAGGCGGTACCATCAAACGCTACATGGAACACCTCAATCCGCGCGGCGCCCGCGTGGTGGCTTTGGAGAAGCCCAGCGACCGCGAACGCGGCCAATGGTATTTCCAGCGCTACATCAGCCACCTGCCCACTGCCGGCGAAATGGTGTTTTTCGACCGCTCTTGGTACAACCGTGCCGGCGTAGAACGCGTAATGGGCTTTTGCGAACCGCACGAATACCTGCAATTCATGCGCCAAGCGCCCGAATTGGAGCGCATGTTGGTAAACAGCGGGATGCACCTGTTCAAGTTCTGGTTTTCCGTATCACGCGAAGAACAGCTGCGCCGCTTCATCTCTCGACGCGACGACCCGTTGAAACACTGGAAACTTTCGCCTGTAGACATCGAGTCGCTCGACCGTTGGGACGCTTATACCGAAGCCAAGAACACCATGTTCTTCCACACCCATACTGGGGATGCGCCTTGGACTATTATTAAGTCTGACGACAAAAAACGCGCCCGCCTCAACTGTATCCGCTTCTTCCTGCATGCTCTCGACTATCCCGACCGCGATCTCAAAGCTATCGGCCCAGTTGACCCGCTGATTGTGCAAGTGCCCAACGCACAATTTAAAGACACCATCAATATGAATGCGGATTAAGGCATAACATGAAAAAGGCTACCTGAGAACTTTCAGGTAGCCTTTTATGCTGTATGGGCAACAGTTATACCAAGAATTTCTTGATGTCGATGCCTTTTTCTTGGGCTTCTACAATCCATTTCGGCCGTTTGCCCACGCCGCCCCACACTGCGCCGGTTTTGGGGTTGCGGTATTGCGGGCGGCTTTGTTTTTCTTTCAGGCCGGCTTCGATATCGGCAACGCTGATTTCAAAGTCTCGCATAATGGCCAGAATCTGATTGACTTTCTTTTTACGCTCGGAAGCCAAACGGCGTTGGATACGGTCTTCCAAGGTTTTCTTCTGCTCCAAGAGTTGGTCTAAAGTTTCGCGTGCTGCCATGATGTTTCCTTTGTGGAGGTTGTTAAAATTTATTTCTGGGCTGATTATAAAGGTATTTTGATTTGTTATGCTAGAAATAAATTGCCGGTTTGGCACGAATATGTACCAAACCAGCTTAGTTTCTTTATAGAAAATCAGGCTTCGGCTTTCAGCAAATCTTGCAATTCGCCGGCTTCATACATTTCCATCAGAATATCAGATCCGCCCACAAATTCGCCGTTTACATACAGTTGCGGGATGGTGGGCCAGTTGGCGTATTCTTTGATGCCTTGGCGGATTTCTGGGTTTTCCAATACGTTTACCGTAACGAAATCATTGCAGCCGGCGGCTTGCAGGATTTGCACGGCGCGGGAAGAGAAACCGCATTGCGGGAATTGTTTGGTGCCTTTCATAAACAGCACGATGCGGTTGCTGTTTACGAATTGTTTGATTTCTTCTTGGATGCTCATGGTGTTTTCCTTTTATGGATTAAATATGAATCAAAATTCGGATGCAAAACGGCGGCCATTATAGCGGATTACATTTGCTTTCGATACCGGAAGCAGCAGCGAAATGGATGTGCCATAGCCGATTTGCCGACTATGCCGGGCGCGTCCACACGGCGGCGAAGAAGCCGTCTGTGCGGTGTTCTGCGGTGGAGAGTTGCAGATAGGGGCTACCTGAAAATAATTCCGGGCAGTCGGGCAGCAGTTCGGCGGCGTTGGCCAGCTGCCAATCGGGGTGGGCATCGCTGAAGCTCTCGGCCTGCTGTTCGTTTTCAGTTGCGAGCACGCTACAGGTGGCATACACCAAACGGCCACCGGGGCGCACCAGGCGGGCGGCAGCTTCGAGGATGGCAGCCTGTTGTTTTGCCAATTCGGCGATGCGTTCGGGCGATTGGCGGTATTTCAAATCGGGGTTGCGGCGCAGTGTGCCCAGCCCGGAGCAGGGGGCGTCCACCAGCACGCGGTCGGCTTTACCGATGAGGCGTTCGAGGCGCGGGTCGGTTTCGCTGCCGATGCGCTGCGGGCTGATGTTGGTGAGGCCGGCACGCACCATGCGCGGTTTGAGTTTGGCCAGGCGCTTTTCGGCCACATCGAAGGCGTAGAGGCGGCCGCTGTTATTCATGGCGGCGCCCAGGGCGAGGGTTTTGCCGCCCGCGCCGGCGCAGAAATCGACGATGATTTCGCCGCGCCGCGCGCCGGTGAGGCGGGCGAGCAGCTGGCTGCCTTCGTCTTGCACTTCGATGGCGCCTTCTAAAAACAGCGGGTGGCGCATGAGGGCAGATTTGTCGTGCAGGCGGATGCCCCACGGCGAATAAGGCGTGGCTTCGCAGCGGATGCCTTCATCTTGTAGCTGGGCGAGCACCTTGTCGCGTTTGGCTTGGAGGGTGTTCACGCGCAAATCGAGCGGGGCGGGGGTGGCGGTGCTGCGGCCGAAGGCGAGGATGTGTTCGTCGTTCCAGCCTTGGGCGCGCAGTTGGGCGATGAGCCACTCGGGCAGTTCGGCAGCGGTGTTCAGCTGCGCGGCAAACTCGGTTTTTTTGGCTTTCAGGTAGCCTAGAAACTCGGTTTCTTCGGCATTGGCGCAATCGGCCAGGGCGGAAATGCTGATGCCGCGACCCAATACCAGGGCAGCCAGCGCAGCACGGCGGGATTGGCGCACGGGCTCGGGCAGCACGCTTTGGATTTTCTGCAAATGGCGCAGGGCGGCAAACACGGTTTCGGCGATTTCGTGCCGGTCTTGGCGGCCGAGTTTTTTGTGGCTGCGGAAATAGGCGGAAACGAGGGCATCAGCGGGTTGTTCGAAGCCGAGCACTTGGCCGAGCAGGGTGGAGGTGTGGAGGAGTTGGGCAGGGGTCATTTGGGCGCGAGGTTTCAGGTAGCCTGGGAAAGGGGAAGGCTACCTGAAAATGGGCAGATAAGAAACAGACAGGCTGTGGGGCGGCTTGTCTGTTTGTTTGGCATTTCAGGTAGCCTGCGTTTGCTGCTTACTTGGGCGGTTGCAGCGGGGTGCCGTCGATTTTGCCGCTACGCAGTTTGAGCTCGTAGGTTTTGCCGTCGTCGGTATATTTGATGAGGGCGGGGATGTTGGCAAAATCGGGGGCGAAGGAATATTCGATGGTGTCGTCACCGCGCTGTACACGGAAGCGGTTTACCGCAATGCTGGCGCCGTTGATGTTGTAGCGGGCGGAAGGCAGGCGGGTCATGCCGCGCACGGGGTAAACGCGTTTGCCGTTGGTAATGTGCAGGTTGGCGGGCAGTTGGCCATTATTGAGCGCAAGCTGCCAGGCCAAGGTAAAGAGGTCGAAAGTGGGGCCGGCAAGCGGCTGGCTTTCGGTGTGGCCGGCTTTGCCGTAGGTGATGGTTTTGCTGCCGTAGTCGAAAGTGGCGCCGGCATAGGCGCGGCCTTTGCGGGTGTCGCTGTAGCGGGCAGGCTGCAGGCGGTTGCCGCTGATGCTGCCGCTGGAGGAAAAGCGCATTTTGTAGAGCGGCACGTTGATGTCGGCGTTTACGTTGTAGCGGCCGCCGTTTTGGTTGAAGGTCATCACAGCGGGCACGCCATAGGGGCCGATGTAGTGCAGCTCGGCGTTTTTGGGAAAGGCAGTTTCGGCAGCGGCAGTGGGCGCGGCCAGTGCGGCGGCGCACAGGGCGGCGGCAGTGCCGAGGCGGAGGGTGAGACTGGTCATTTGGGGTTCCTTTGCTGAAAAAGGGAAGGTGCGCTGAGAATCAGCGGCTTTGGGGCGGCATTATAGCCTTAAGTTTTGCATCGGGGGCGTGCGGTTACATGGTTTGACTGGATTTTTCAGGTAGCCTGTGGCAGGCAGGAGGCTACCTGAAAAATCGACAGGGATTTATTTCCAGCGGTATTCGGGTTTGATGAATTGATTGAGGCTAATCCAATCAATGGTTAGATCAACTTGTCCTTGGGCGTAACCGTGGCCGGGTAATACGGTATCATTGTAATGGAATAGCAACCCATTTGCGGTAAAGAGGATGCTGGCATTGTAAAGGTAGCTTTTATCCAACTTCCGCTCTGTTTCCGACATGGTCTCCATTTTGTTGTCTTCTAGATATACGTCGAAGCTGTTTTGTAGAAGCTGGAGGACTTCGCTTTCGTTCTCACGCCAGGGCAGGAGGATATCTTGAAGCTCAAGCAGTTTGTGTTTTTCCAAGTCCATGATCCAGTAATTTAGCCTGCTCCACCCATGGGCACCGCCTTCGTATATATCGAAGGATGATTCAAAAAAAGCCAAATTATCACGTTGGTAAAGGAAGCGGACATCGGAAGTGGATTGGTAAAGTGCTTCGCCGTAATCGTTTGTTTTCACTTTAGCGGCTAATCTGTTGAGTTCGTTTTGATAGGAGCGGCGCAGGGAGGCATCATTTTTTATTGTCTGCTCTTTGGTGGATTGATTGTTGTAGAAGCTTTCGCGCCAAAAGCGGTTTAGCCAGGCAATGCCAGTATCGGGCAAGGTAAGGCGGACTTCGGCGCAGAGTTTGCCGCCAGGATAGCAACGTTTTTGGTGGAAGAAATCGTAGGAACGTGTGGCGACAGCAGGAATGGGGGAGGCGGTCTGCCCGGGGCGTACGACGGTGGGATGCGAATTGTACGGGGTAAAGTCGGGCTTACGGGCTGTTTGTTCGGCAGTCGTGCTGGTGGCTGATTCGGATGCGGCGGGAGTAGCGGTTTGGTTGGCGGCAGGTGTGGGCAGGGTGTCAGTGATTTGGCCGCAGGCGGCGAGCAATAGGGCGGAAACGAGGGGGAGCAGGCGGATGCACATGATGGGCTTTCTATATAAACGGTTGGGTTTCAGGTAGCCTGATTATAGGCGGGCAGGTGGCTATCTAAAAGTATCGCAGGCGGGTTTACGGCTATATTTTTATTTAATCGACAAAGCTGTTCGGATACGGAAAAGGCTACCTGAAAAACCATTTTCAGGTAGCCTTCTGATATTTCATTCAGAGGGTTTAACGCCCGGGGAACAGGCCTTTCATGCCTTGCGCCATGCGCATGAGTTTGCCCATGCCTTTGCCGCCGAACATTTTCATCATTTTTTGCGACTGCTCGAACTGCTTGAGCATTTTGTTCACTTCCTGCACGGTGGTGCCGGCGCCGGCGGCGATGCGGCGTTTGCGGCTGGCTTTGAGCAGAGCCGGATTGGCACGCTCTTTCGGGGTCATGGAATTGATGATGGCTTCCACTTTGCTCATGGCTTTTTCCGCCGTGCCTTCCGGGATTTGTGCGGAAAGCTGCCCCATCTCGCCGGGCAGTTTGGACATGAGAGATTCGATGCCGCCCATATTGCGCATCTGCTGGATTTGGGCTTTGAAATCGTTCAGGTCGAAGCCTTTGCCCTTGTGCAGCTTTTTGGCCATGCGTTCGGCCACTTCCTGATCGATGCCTTTTTGCACGTCTTCAATCAGGGAAAGCACGTCGCCCATGCCGAGAATGCGGCCGGCGATGCGGTCGGGGTGGAAAGGCTCGAGGCCGCCGATTTTTTCGCCTGTACCGATGAATTTAATCGGCTTGCCGGTAACGTGGCGCACGGAAAGTGCCGCGCCGCCGCGCGCGTCGCCGTCCATTTTGGTCAGGATCACACCGGTGAGCGGCAGGGCTTCGTTGAAGGCCTGGGCGGTGTTTACGGCATCCTGGCCGAGCATGGCATCCACCACAAACAGGGTTTCCACCGGATTCACGGCTTCATGCAGAGCCTTGATTTCGGCCATCATGACTTCGTCCACCGCCAATCGGCCGGCGGTGTCGACCATCAGCACGTCGTAGAAATGCTTTTTGGCGTAATCAAGCGCGGCCTGGGCGATGGCCACGGGCTGCTGGGAAACGTCGGAGGGGAAGAAATCCGCGCCCACTTGCTCAGCCAGGAGGCGCAGTTGCTCAATGGCGGCGGGACGGTATACGTCGGCCGACACCAGCAGCACTTTTTTGCGCTGCTCTTCTTTGAGCAGGCGGGCGAGCTTGCCGGCGGTGGTGGTTTTACCCGCGCCCTGCAGGCCGGCCATCAGCACCACGGCAGGCGGCACGGCGGCCAGATTGAGGCTGCTGCTTTGCGTGCCCATCAGCTCGGTGAGCGCTTGGTTGACCACGCCGATAAAGGCCTGGCCTGGCGTGAGGCTGCCGATTACTTCGTGGCCGACGGCGCGTTCTTTCACGCTGGCCATAAAGTCTTTCACCACCGGCAGCGCTACATCGGCTTCCAGCAGCGCCATGCGCACTTCGCGCAGGGCTTCTTTGATGTTGTCTTCAGAGAGGCGCGCTTGGCCGCGCATTTTTTTGGCCCACTGGCTGAGGCGACCGGATAGATTGTCTAACATATTGTTCCTTATGCTGGGTGAAACCGCTTAGATGCTGCCTTGGCTCGCTTTATTGCTGGCGGTTTTGCCCAACCGATAAATGGGTTTGATTCGGAATGGGGATAGCGGGTTGGTTAAATTTGCTGAAGCGGGGCTTTAGTTTTGTAGGAACTTCGCTGCATAGCGTTTTAATTGCGCTGACGCTTTGCTTTCAGGTAGCCCCTGGCAGGCGGCAAAGTTTGCTAAAATCGCGGCATTTTACACTATTACGCGCAGCCTTTGCGGCTTTCCTGATGGAAAAGCGGGCGCGCAACACACGGAAAAAGCATGGCTGTATTGTTTGTTTTGCTCGGGCTGCTCTATGGCGGCATGGGCGTGTTTGCCTGGTGGTTTGGGCGGCAAAATGCCCGGCTGCCATATCCGCTCAAGGGCGAGCTGCTGTTGCTGGCGGCGTTGCTGCCCGCGCATGCGGCAGTGGTGTGGCAGCCGCTGCTGCTCAGCCGCTTCCCCAACGGCATCGGCTATGCCTTGTGCTTGGTTACCTGGCTGATGCTGCTGCTGTATTGGTGTGGCAGTTTCTTTTATTCGTTGAAGGGCTTGCAGCTGCTGCTCTATCCCTTTGCCGCGCTTTCCATGCTGGCTGCCGCGCAGTGGCCGGCACCGGGCGCAGATTATGCAGTGGACAATATATCCTTCGCACTGCATGTGGGCGCATCGGTGTTGTCGTATAGCCTGTTTGGCATTGCCGCGCTGTTGGCGCTATTGGTGTTGCTGCTAAACCGCTGCCTGCGCAATCACCGCATTTCTCCGCTGATATCGTTTCTGCCGCCGCTGTTGAGTTTGGAAAAGCTGATGTTTCAAAGCATGCTGGCGGGCTTTGTGCTGCTGAGCGTTTCCGTGGGCGGCGCCTTGCTGTTTCCGCTGGAGATTTTCGGCAAGCCGCTCGCGCTCACGCACAAAAGCGTGTTCGGCGTGCTTTCGTGGCTGGTGTATGCCGGCATTCTGCTGCTACACCGCACCCGCCGCTGGCGCGGCCGTACGGCGGCGCTGTGGTGTGTGGCCGGGTTTGTGTGCCTGATGCTGGCTTATGTGGGCAGCAAGTTTGTGTTGCAGGTGTTGCTGCATCGGGTGTGAATGCGTTGGGATGAATGGGGAAGGCTACCTGAAAGTTTTCAGGTAGCCTTTGTTCGCACCATGTTTGGCATACATCAAATAAGCGGCAGATAAGCCCGCCTGCAGGTTTGACTGCTGCCCCGTTGCTGTTATTCTGCGCCCGATTCTTTTGTTTCCCCTTGATTTCAACCACAGGAGATACCCGATGAAAAAAGTAATTTTATCCGTTGCCACTGCCGCTCTGTTGGCCAGCACCGGCGCTTGGGCGAATGAGCCGAGCAAAACGCCGGTAGACCGCAGCATTCAAGTATACAAAGCAGCCGACTTCCAGCAGTGGGACCGCGAAAAAGCCGCCGGCGGCGAGGGCAAGCTGCTGGGGCGTTTCGCCTACACCCGCCACCAAACCGGCGAGCAGGATGCAATCCGCGAAATCGGCTGGCTCACGCTGCCGCCGGGCGCGTCTATCGGCCTGCACGGGCACACCATTAATGAAGACGTATATCTGATTGTGGAAGGCCGCGGCATATTTGTGGGCTCAGACGGCAAGGAAGTGCCGGTGTCTGCCGGCGACGTGACCATCGCCCGCCCAGGCCAGTCGCACTCGCTGAAAAATACCGGCCGTCGGCCGCTGCGCTTCATCAACTTTATCGGCCAGCTGCAGAGCACTGCGCCCGCTGCTCCGGCCGCGCGGTAATCTGACGCAATCACGGCAGAGGCTCGCAATCACGGCAGAGGCTACCTGAAAGTTTCAGGTAGCCTTTATCTTTGATTCAGACCGCTCCAAGTGCCCTTTGCCGAAAATTTCGGTATCATGCAGCCTCTTCCCGTTTTTAGGAAAACTTATGTTCCGTTCATTGCTTGTGGCCGCCGTGCTGGCGGCTTCTGTGGTGCCGGCGGCGGCAGAAACGCAGTCGCGCGTGCTGGCCAATGGTATGAAAGTGATTGTGCGCGAAGACCACCGTGCGCCGGTGGCGGTTACGCAGCTGTGGTTTAAGGTGGGCAGTGCCGACGAGCACGCAGGCAAAACCGGCCTGAGCCACGCCTTGGAGCACATGATGTTTAAAGGTACGCCCACCGTGCCCGCCGGCGAGTTCAGCCGCCGCATTTCCGCGCTGGGCGGCAGCGACAACGCGTTCACTTCGCGCAACGAAACCGTGTATCACCAAGAATTTGCCGTAGCCAGCCTGCCGCAGGTGCTGGAGCTGGAGGCCGACCGCATGGTGAACCTGAATTTCAGCGATGCCGATTTTGAAAACGAAATGAAGGTAATCCGCGAAGAGCGACGCCTCACCACCGATAACGACCCCGACGGCAAAATGTGGGAGCAGATTAATCTGAATGCCTATGCCAAGCCGGAAAACCGTGCGCCGGTTATCGGCTATGAGGCGGATTTGCACACGCTCAAGCCGGAAGATTTGCGCCAGTGGTACCGCGCCTGGTATGCGCCGCACAATGCCACGCTGGTGGTTGTGGGCGATGTGAAGGCGGGCGAAGTGTTGGATAACGCGGAAAAACTGTTCGGCAGCCTGCCCGACCACCCGCTGCCCGCGCGTAATGATTTAACCGAGCCGCCGCAAACGGCCAACCGCTCCGCCCGCTCTACCGCGCCGGTAAGCTCGCCGGTGGTGGGTTTGGCTATTCAGGTGCCCGCCCTGCGCAAGGTAGACGACAAGCTGCCCTATGCGTTGAATATGCTGGCCGACGTGCTCGACGGCAGCATGTCTGCCCGCATCGAGCGCAACTTGGTGCGCGGCCGCGAAGTCGCCGTGGAAGCCTCGATGGGCTACGATATGCTCACCCGCTCGCCGGATGTGCTGCTGTTTAGCGGCACGCCCGCGCCGAATGTGAAGCCCGAGCAGCTCACGGCAGCGTTTTTGAACGAAGTGCGCCAAATTGCCGAACACGGTGTGAGCGAAGAAGAATTGGCGCGTGTGCGCAACCGCAGCCTGGCCGCGCGCGAGTTTGGCAAAGACTCGATGGAAACCCAAGCCACCAACATCGGCTCGCTGGAATCGGCCGGCTTCTCCTACACGGATGAAGACGAAATTCTCCGCCGCCGCTTGGCCGTGAGCGCCGAAGAAGTGCGCGAGGCCGCCCGCTGGCTCCTGGCGCAGAAGCACACCACCGTGGTGCTGTATCCCGAATCCAAATAAGCGGCAAAGGCTACCTGAAAAAGTAGGAATATTTTCAGGTAGCCTTCCGGTTCTAAATTAACAGGCTACCTGAAAGCGCCCGCTTCAGCGCAGCCAAAACCGTATCCAAATTTAGGAGTAAATCCCCATGAAACCCCTGTTCCGCACCCTGCTGCTGGCCTGCCTGCTGCCCGCCGCCGCGTTGGCCGAGAATATTCCGATTCAGCGCTGGCAAACCGCCGAGGGCACCAAAGTGCTGCTGGTGGAGCGGCATGAAAACCCGATTGTCGATATCGACGTGGCCTTCGATGCCGGCAGCAGCCGCGACAGCGCCAACAAAATCGGCGTGGCCGATTTCGCCGCCGGCTTAGCCGACACCGGCACCAAAAGCCTGGGCGAAGAAGCCCTGCTCCAGCGCGTGGCCGATTTGGCCGTGAGCCTTTCCAGCTACAACACCACCGAGACCTCCGGCGTACGCCTGCGCAGCCTCTTCAAGCCGGATATCCTCAACCCCGCCCTCGGCCTGATGCGCGACGTGTTGGTTGAGCCCAGCTTCGACCCGGCCGTGCTCAAACGCGAGCAAGACCGTGCGGTGGAAACCCTCAAACAAAACCGCACCCAGCCCGATTTCCTCGCTTCCGTAGCCAACACCCGGCAGGTGTATCCCGCCCATCCCTACGGCTACCCCGCCCGCACCAGCGAGCAAACCATCCGACGCATCACCCCTGCCGACCTGCACCGCTTCCACCAGCAATATTTCACCCGCCGCAACGCCGTGGTGGCAATTGTGGGCGATGTGAGCCGCAGCCAGGCCGAAGCAATCGTGAGCAAACTCACCGGCGACTTGCCCACCGGCCAAGCCTTGCCACCCCTGCCTGAAGCCACCCATGGCGCGGTACAAACCCAAACCTTGCCGCACAGCGGCACCCAGGCGCACATCGTATTGGGCATGCCCATCATCACGCCGAATGATCCCGACTACTACGCCTTGGCCGTGGGCAACTACATCCTCGGCGGCGGCAGTTTTGATAGCCGGCTGATGAAAGTCTTGCGCGACCAACACGGCTACACCTACGGCGCCTCCTCCCGCCTCACCCCCCTGCGCGCCCAAGGCCCGCTCACTATCTCATTCGCCACCGAGAAATCCCGTGCCGCCGCCGCCCTGGCCGACACGCAGAAAGTGTTGCAGGAATTCGCCGCCAACGGCCCCACCGAAGCCGAACTTGCCCAAGCCAAAGCTAATCTCGTGGGCAGCTTCCCCCTGCGCTTCGACACCAACGCCGAACTGTTGGGCTACCTGAAACTCATCGGCCTCTACAACCTGCCCGACGACTACCTCAGCCGCTACCCGGCAGTCGTTTCCCGCCTGAGCGCCGAAGAGGTGAAAGCCGCCTGGCAACGCCGCGTAACCGGCCTGCACACCACCGTGGTCGGTATGCCCCAAGCCGGCAAACCCGCCGCCCGCCGCAGCCACGGCAGAAGGCGTTAGGCACAATCCGCTTGATTGAACCAAGCGTGATCAAACAAAAGGCTACCTGAAACTTTCAGGTAGCCTTTTCTGCAACCCTAATTTCCGTAAAGCCCTGCCAACAAAGCCTCGGCGGGGTAAGGATAGGTTAATCAGATAGCGCAAGCAGCGGCAGTTTTCTAGAATAACCATATTTCTTAACAGCTGCCGGAAAGGGCAGGCGGAACAAGATGAAAAAACCGTTGAAATGGACATTGTGGGCAGTGGCGGCGTTGGCTGTGGGCGCAGCGGGCTATGCCTTTTTGAAGCCGAGCAAGCCACAAACCACCTATCTCACCGAAGCAGTGAAACGTGCCGATGTGCGCCAAACCGTATCCGCCACCGGCGAGATTTCCGCCGCGCAACTGGTGGATGTGGGCGCCCAGGCTTCCGGCCAGATCAAGCATCTATACGTGAAGCTCGGGCAGCATGTGGAAAAGGGCGACCTCATCGCCGAAATCGATTCCACCACCCAGCTCAACGCGCTGAACACGAATAAGGCCAAGCTGGAAACCTATCAGGCGCAGCTCGTGTCTGCCCGCGTGGCGCTGCAAAACGCCGAACGCAAATACCGCCGCGAGCAGGCGCTGTGGGCGGAAAATGCCACCTCCAAAGAAGAGCTGGAAAGCGCGCAGGGCTCGTATGCCGCGGCCAAGGCGCAGGTGGGCGAGCTGCAATCTTCCATCCGCCAAACCCGCATCGCCATCAACACGGCCGAGGCCGATTTGGGCTACACCCGCATCACGGCGCCGATTTCCGGCACGATGGTTTCGGTGAAAGTGGAAGAAGGGCAAACCGTGAACGCGGTACAAACCACGCCCGCCATCGGCCAAGTGGCCGATTTGAGCCGCATGTTGAACAAAATGCAGATTGCCGAGGGCGATGTAACCAAAGTGCGCGCCGGCCAAACCCTGCTGTTTACCACCCTGGCCGACCCCGACAGCGAACGGGAAGCCAAGCTGGATAGCGTCGATCCGGGCTTAACCACCCTGTCGCAAGGCAGCTACACCACCAGCACCGACACCACCAGCACCGCCATCTACTACTACGCCCGCGCGCTCGTGCCGAACGAAGACGGCAAGCTCGCCATCGGTATGACCACGCAAAACAATATCGTGATCGGCGAAGCCAAAAACGTGCTAACCGTTCCCTCCACCGCGGTGAAGCAGCGCGGCCACGAACGCTATGTGCGCGTGCTGAAAGCCGACAACCAAGTGGAAGAGCGCACGATTACCGTGGGCATCAGCGACGGTACGCGCACCGAAGTGAAATCGGGTGTGAAAGAGGGCGAAAAAGTGATTGTGTCGGAGAGCGACGGCACGGTGAAAGAGTGGCAGGGCGGCCCGCCGATATAAGCTGGCTCTCGCTTTGCCATATCAGGCTACCTGAAAACCTAAAGGCTACCTGAAACCATACTTTAAAGCCTGCTTCTATCGTTTCAGGTAGCCTCCCCAGCCGCAACGAAAGCCGTATGCATATGAACCTAATCGAATGCCGCAACATCAACCGCTATTTTGGTGAAGACGCCAACCGCGTCCACGTTTTAAAAGACATCAGCCTCACCATCCAAAAAGGCGATTTCATTGCCATCATCGGCCAATCCGGCTCCGGCAAATCCACGCTGATGAACATCATCGGCTGTCTCGATAGCGCCACTTCCGGCTCGTATCAAATCGACGGCGTGGAAGCTTCGCAGATGAGCGGCGACGAGCTGGCCGCACTGCGCCGGCGCAAGTTCGGCTTCATTTTCCAGCGCTACAACCTGTTGGGCGCATTGAGTGCACGCGACAACGTAGCCCTGCCCGCCGTGTATGCCGGCATGGATCAGAAAGCGCGATACGAACGCGCCACCCAGCTTTTGGCCGATTTGGGCTTGGAAGGCAAAGAAGACAACCGCCCCAACCAGCTCTCCGGCGGCCAGCAGCAACGCGTGTCCATTGCCCGCGCCCTGATGAACGGCGGCGAAATCATCCTGGCCGACGAGCCCACCGGCGCGCTCGATTCCGGCAGCGGCGAGATGGTGATGGAAATCATCCGCGGGCTGCACGCAAAAGGCCACACCGTTATTTTGGTAACGCACGATCCGAAAATCGCCGCCTTTGCCAACCGCGTGATTGAAATCAAAGACGGCGAAATCATCGCCGACACCAGCAAAAGCGCCGACATCCCGCCCAGCAGCGTGGAAAGCCGCGCCGAAAAGGCATCTTGGCTGTTTTATAAAGACCAGTTTGTGGAAGCCTTCAAGATGTCGGTACAGGCCATCATGTCGCACAAAATGCGTTCCCTGCTCACCATGCTCGGCATCATTATCGGCATTGCATCGGTGGTCTCCGTGGTGGCGTTGGGACGCGGCACGCAGGAGAAAATCCTCTCCGACATCAGCGCCATCGGCACCAACACCATCGGCGTGTATCCCGGCAAGAGCTTTGGCGACCGCCACCGAGGCCGCATCCGTACGCTTACCATTGCCGACGCCGAAGCCATCGGCAAACAAAGCTATGTGGATAGCGTTACCCCGCTGACCACTTCCAACGCCACAGTTACCTACCGCAACACCAACGTTACCGCCCAGCTCTACGGCGCGGGCGAACAGTATTTCAACGTGCGCGGCATCAAACTAGACCAAGGCCGGCTGTTTAACCAAGACGACGTGGATGCTGCCGCGCAAGTGGTGGTAATCGACCCGAACACCCGCAAGCAGTTGTTCCCGGAAGGCACCAACCCCATCGGCCAAACCATTCTGTTCGGTAAACGCCCGCTGCGCGTAATCGGCATCAGCGCGGAAGAGCAAAACGGCTTCGGCGGGGGCGACAGCCTGCAAATGTGGGCGCCCTACACCACGGTGATGAACCGCATTTCCGGCGAACGCTACATCAGCGCAGTTACCGTGAAAATCCGCGACGATGTGAGCACTTCTGTGGCTGAGCAGGGCATCAAAGAGCTACTGCTGGCGTGGCACGGCAAGGAAGATTTCTTCACCAGCAACAGCGACAGCATCAAGCAAACCATTGAAAAAACCACCGGCGCGATGACCCTGCTGATTTCTTGTATTGCCCTGATTTCATTGGTGGTGGGCGGTATTGGCGTGATGAACATCATGCTGGTGTCGGTAACCGAGCGCACCAAGGAAATCGGCGTGCGCATGGCCATCGGCGCGCGTCAGGGCAATATTTTGCAGCAGTTTCTGATTGAAGCCGTGCTTATCTGCCTCATCGGTGGTGCGGCCGGCATTCTGCTCTCCTATTTAATCGGCTTGGGCTTCAATGCGATGGCCAGCGAGTTTGCTATGTCTTTCTCCACCTGGTCGATTGTGAGCGCGGTGTGCTGCTCCACCTTCATCGGCGTGCTGTTCGGCTTCATGCCCGCCAAGAACGCCTCCAAGCTCAACCCGATTGCCGCCCTGTCGCGCGATTAGCGGCGGGCGGAAAGTGTGAGCAGCCATCAAATTAAATGCTGCCCGCTATTTTCAGGTAGCCTGCCATCGGTAGGCAGGGGCTACCTGAAAACAAGCTAAAACTGGATTAACAACCGAAGTGAACTATTTTTCAGGTAGCCTCCAACCCTGCGACCCAGGCTACCTGAAACCCACCCGATACCCAACCAAGAAACGAGGGTTTATGAACCACACAGCCCACCCGCCCGTCCGCGCTGCCGCGCTGGCTCTGCTACTGCTTGCCGGCTGCGCCATCGACCAAACCCCCAACACCCAAATCGGCCTCTCCCAAGCTCAGCGCGAAGGCAGTGTGCAAACCGCCGCCAGCGAGAGCGGCCACTGCCCCGATCCCGCCGGTTGCGCCTACCAAACCGAGGGCGATTGGTGGCAAACTTTCGGCGACAGCGGACTGAATGCTCTGGTGGAACAGGCCTTGGCTAATAACGTGGATTTGAAACAGGCCGCCGTCAGCGTGAACAAAGCCCTGTATCAGGCCAACATCCTGGGCGCCAACCTCGTGCCCGAATTCAACGCTTCGCTCGGCGCCAATGCCAACCGCAACCTCGACACCCGCCAAAACAGCCACAGTTACAGCAGTCAGCTCGGCTTAAGCTACGAGCTGGATTTGTGGCGCAAACTCAATGCCGCCGCCTCTGCCCAGGCGTGGGAGCAGCGCGCCACCGAGCAAGATTTGGCCGCCACGCGACTCACCGTAATCAACAATGTGGCCGATGCTTATTTTCAGGTAGCCTATCTCAACGAAGCCATTAAGCTCACCGAAAAAACCATCGAGCAATACAAACAAATCCTGCAAATCGCCCGCAGCAAATACCGCCACGGCCGCGTGGCCTCGATTGAGGTTACCCAGGCCGAGCAATCCCTGCTTGCCGCCGAAAACAGCCTGCTGTCGCTGCAACAGAGCCGCAGCAACACCGAAGCCACCCTGCGCAACTTGCTCAACCTGCGCCCCGGCCAGGCAATGGCCGTGCAGCCCGAATCTTTCCGCCTGCCCGAAGGCGGCAAACTCGATTTGAATGTGCCCATCTCCACCCTCGCCGCCCGCCCCGACCTCATCGCCGCCGACTACCGCCTACAGTCCGCCCTCAAAAGCCAGCAGGCGCAATACCGCAGCTGGTATCCCAGCATCACGCTGAATGCCGCGCTGAGCACCTCGTCCGAACACAGCAAAAACCTGTTCAACGTGCCGATATTGGGCGGCAGCGTCAGCCTCAACCTGCCCTTCCTCAACTGGCGCACCATGCACTGGAAAGACCGCAGCGCCGAAGCCAACTTTGACAACGCCAAACTTGCCTTCGAAAAAGCCCTTACCACCGCGCTCAACGAAGTCGATACCAACTACCGCCAATACCGCGCCAGCCGCCAAACCCTGGAAAATCAGCGCCGCCGTTACCGGCTCGATGTTGAAAACAGCCGCTACTACCGCGTGCGCTACCAGCACGGCCGCAACGAGCTCAAAGACTGGCTCTCCGCACTGAACACCGAATACTCCGGCGCGCAAAGCCTACTTGAAGCCCGCTACCAAGCCCTGCGCTACGAAAGCATGGTGTATAAAGCCATGGCCGGCCGTTACCGGAAAGCTCCTGCCCCAGCGGCGCAGCCAGCGCAGTAGTTTGCCGCCTGATTTATCTATGGAACAACCAAACCGGGCGGGCATACAGCCGTCCGGTTTGGTTGTTTTCAGGTAGCCGTTGGTCATACCAGCAGCAAACAGCCAATGCAGCCATTACCTAGCGGGAGGCTACCTGAAACTTGATGATTAGGTTGGTATTGCCACTCTGACATTTTGCTCTGTCTGCTCCCCACATTTTCAGGTGGCCTTTTGCTGCTATCTTGGCGATTGCCAAGGCTCAAGAGGCTACCTGAAAAGCGTCAATACAACTCAAGCCCGACAAACAAACTTTACCTTCGCCTGCCGATTTTTTTGTAAAAACCAATAATGGTGTTATCCGATGGTGATTTGTTGATCCAAGTCAAATTATTCTTGCTCCAGTATATTTTTGTACTGAATCTAGGCTTTTCCGTCTAAAACGTGGCAAAAACAGCCGCTCTTGCTTGAAAATTTAACGTAATTATTCCCACAAATATGTTAAGCTTGTGCCGTTTGGTAGTTAAGACGTTTGTGTCTTTAGCATAGCGTTTGATTGCTGGATAGGGGCTGCCGAGTTGGGCGGTATGGCCTGGCCAAGCAGCCGTTTTATGTTTGTTGAATCGGAGTGTTGTTATCATGAGCAAACTCAAAAGCTTCCTGATATGGGGCGTTGTGGTGTTGGCTGGCTTGGCCGCCTTTACCACTTTGGCTATCCATCGCGGTGAGCAGGTAAGTGCGGTGTGGATGGTGATTGCTGCCGTCTCCGTATATGCCATTGCCTACCGCTTTTATAGCCTCTACATTGCCAAAAACGTAATGCAGCTCGATCCCAACCGGCTCACGCCGGCCGAGCGTCATAACGACGGCTTGGACTATGTGCCGACGCACAAAGGCGTGCTGTTCGGCCATCATTTTGCCGCCATCGCCGGCGCCGGCCCGTTGGTAGGCCCGGTGTTGGCCGCGCAGATGGGTTATCTGCCCGGCACGCTGTGGATTATCTTCGGCGTGGTGTTTGCCGGTGCGGTTCAGGACGCGATGGTGTTGTTCGTATCCATGCGCCGTGATGGTAAATCATTGGGCGACATCGTGAAACAAGAGCTGGGTACTGTAGCCGGCGTGATTGCCTCCATCGGCATTTTGATGATCATGGTAATCATTATGGCCGTGCTGGCGCTGATTGTGGTAAAAGCCTTGATCCACAGCCCGTGGGGTACCTTCACCATCGCCACCACCATCCCGATCGCCCTGTTTATGGGTATCTACACCCGCTATATCCGTCCGGGCAAAATCGGCGAGATTTCTATCGTCGGCTTTATCCTGCTGGTGTTGGCGATTGTGTATGGTAAAAACGTGGCTGAAAGCTCCTTTGGGCATATCTTCGATTTGGAAGGCCTGTCTATCGCCTGGGCAGTGATGATCTACGGTTTCATCGCTTCCGTGTTGCCGGTGTGGCTGCTGCTCACCCCGCGTGACTACCTCTCCACCTTCCTGAAAATCGGTACCATCATTGCATTGGCCTTGGGCATCGTTATTGTTAGCCCGCCGCTGCAAATGCACGCCGTTACCCGTTTTATCGACGGTACTGGCCCGGTATTCTCAGGCCATCTCTTCCCCTTCCTGTTTATCACCATCGCCTGCGGTGCGGTATCCGGCTTCCATGCCTTGATTTCTTCAGGTACCACTCCGAAAATGGTGGAAAACGAAGAGCACGTACGCATGATCGGCTACGGCGGCATGATCATGGAAAGCTTTGTGGCCATTATGGCGCTGGCTGCCGCTTCTTCGCTTGATCCTGGTGTGTACTTCGCCATGAACAGCCCGGCTGCCCTCATCGGCACCGACGCTGCCAATGCCGCACACGTGATCACCACCCAGCTGGGCTTCCCGGTAAGCGAAGCCACTCTGCTGCACGTGGCCAAAGAAGTGGGCGAACACACCATCCTGTCTCGTGCAGGCGGTGCGCCGACTCTGGCCGTGGGTATGGCTCACATCATGAGCCAGCTGATCCCGGGCGAAAGCATGATGGCATTCTGGTATCACTTCGCGCTGCTGTTTGAAGCCCTGTTCATCCTGACTGCTGTGGACGCCGGTACCCGTGTGGCCCGCTTCATGATCCAGGACTTGGGCAGTATCTTCTACAAACCCTTCGGCAACACCGACAGCCTACCGGCTAACTTGATTGCCACCTTTATGGCCGTTGCACTGTGGGGCTACTTCCTCTACACCGGTGTAACCGACCCGTTGGGCGGCATCAACTCTCTGTGGCCGCTGTTTGGTATCGCCAACCAGATGCTTGCAGGTGTGGCTCTGATTCTGTGTACCGTGGTTCTGATTAAGATGAAACGCGACCGCTACATTTGGGTTACTTTGGTTCCGGCGCTTGGTGTATTGCTGGTAACCTGCTATGCCGGCTGGCAAAAAGTGTTCGATTCCAACCCGCGCGTAAGCTTTATGGCCCACGCTGCCAAATACAAAGAAGCCTTGGCTCGTGGCGAAATCTTGGCTCCGGCTAAAACCGCCGAAGAGATGAGCCGTATCGCCTTCAACGACTATGTAAACTCCGGCCTGACCGTGCTGTTCTTGGCTGTAGTGGTTGTGGTGGGGATTTATGGTCTTCAGGTAGCCCTGAAAGCCCGTAAAGTCGGCTGGCCGACCGCTCAGGAAATCCCGCCGGTATTCCGTAACGAAACCGCCGGCGCAAGCTCCGAGGCCGTGAATGAAGCATAAGCTGAAACAGCGTCTCCATCAGGCTTGGAAAACAGCTAAGCTGACTGCCAACCTGATGGTGGGCGTGCCGGATTACGCCAACTACGTGGCACGCCAACGGCGCTATAACCCCAACGCACCGGTGATGACCGAGCAGCAGTTTGCAGACTACTGCCGTAAACGCCGCTGTGGAGCCAACGGCGGCCGCTGCTGCTGATTCCGGCTTTAGCCAAACTAAACCGCTTGAAAAGGCATGCCCTTTCAAGCGGTTTTCTCTTATAGCTGCGATTGACATGCTGAGCACAGAGACCATGCCTTGCTACTATTGGTTGTAATATTTTCAGGTAGCCTTTGCAAAACATAAAAAGGCTACCTGAAAACGTTTTTTCCTTGGCTTTAACCCGTAGGCCCGCAGCCCTGCTGCGTTTGGTGTTAAAATCCTGCCCAAACTAAATGACGGAAAAACCATGAACCACACTCTTGAAGTTAGCCCCATCAGCCGCCCCGTGCTTGTTCCGCCGGGTGGGCAGAACAAAGTCTTGCTCCACTCCTGCTGTGCCCCATGCAGCGGTGAAGTGATGGAAGCCCTGCTTGCTTCCGGCATCGACTACACCATCTATTTCTACAATCCCAACATCCACCCGCTCAAAGAATATCTGCTGCGCAAAGAAGAAAATATGCGTTTTGCCGACAAATTCGGCATTCCCTTCATCGATAAAGACGACGATTACGAAAACGACCGCAAAGAATGGTTTGAGAAAGCCAAAGGCATGGAGTTTGAGCCCGAGCGCGGCATTCGCTGCACCATGTGCTTCGACATGCGTTTTGAAAAAGCCGCCCAATATGCCCACGAAAACGGCTTTCCTGTGTTCACCAGCAGCCTCGGCATTTCCCGCTGGAAAAACATGAACCAGATTAATGATTGCGGCCGCCGTGCCGCTGAACAGTATCCCGGCTTGGTGTATTGGGATTTCAACTGGCGCAAAGGCGGTGGCAGCGCACGCATGATCGAAATCAGCAAGCGGGAACACTTCTACCAGCAGGAATACTGCGGCTGTGCTTATTCCCTGCGCGATTCTAACGCCTACCGCAAATCACAAGGCCGGCCGCCGATTAAAATCGGGGTGAAGTATTATGGAGACGAAGAGGAGCAAGCTTAAGCTTCTCCCGTTGCTTTGCGCATCAATAAGGCTACCTGAAAGTTTGGCTTCAACGAAATAACGCTATAAAGCGAAATTCCTGTGAAGCTAAACTTTCAGGTAGCCTTTTACTATTTCCAATCAAGGACACGCGTTACGGCAGCTCAATCCCTAATTGTTCCGTTACCCTGCGCGGCAGGGCGAAGCGGCAGGTTTTGTTGGGATCGACCACTTGGCACACTTGCAAATCGCCGGCGATGCTTTGCAAGGCGATGGCTTGGTTGGTGTCGAGCCCGCCGTGGGCGGTGAGCAGGTCGGTGGCCATCAGGGTGGCGGTTTCGGCGGCTTGATCCAAATCGGGGCTGGAGGCGATGGTGTAGCAGCAATCGGCGGTAACGGCCAGCGGCAGGGGGTAGGGGCGGCCTTTGATGACGCTCACGTCCACTTCTACCGCGCCTTTGATTTCCAGGCCGGAAATGCCCACTTCGCCGTCGCCCATGCCGGCGTGTAAATCACCCATGGCCAGCAGCGCGCCGGGTACGTTTACCGGCAGGAGCAGCGTGGTGCCTTCGGTGATGATTTTGGTGTCCATATTGCCGCCATGTGAATCGGGCGTGCCGCAGCTGATGGCGCCTTCGGCGGGTGCGGTGCCGATTACGCCGATCATTGGGTTGAGCGGCAGGCGCACTTTGCCGAACAAGACAACATGGTTGTCTTCCACCGGCACGATGTCGATGCGCCCGCGTTCCAGCCGGTTGCCGGCCACGCCTGCGCCTGGCAGGGTGGCGAGCACGGCCTGTTTGCCCAATTCGAGGCGGCGGATGTGCACGCGCAGGGTGTCGCCTGGCTCGGCGCCTTCCACAAACAGGGGGCCGGTGGCGGGATTGATGCGGTTCCAGTCGAGATTGTCGAAAGTGTCGGCAGCGGTTTGGATTTGGTTGGTGAAGCAGTCGCAGGTTTCAAAACGCACGCGGCTGCCCGATGCGGCACGCAGCACGGGGGCATTGTCGGGCGACATGGCGAATACGGTTTGGCTGGCGGGAATGGTGAGGAGTGTGGTCATGGCAGGTATCCTTGTGGTTGGGGAATGGGTCGGCTGTAAGGCTACCTGAAAATTGCTTGGCGCTCTACATTTTCAGGTAGCCTTTTGCGGCATAAGTAACAAAAAAGGTGCTACTCATCATCAGAAACAGAGAAATAA